>CAZPNH010000126.1:0-5961 GCA_964587635.1 uncultured Bordetella sp. | reverse complement strand
GCCGCGAACCTGAAGTCGGCGGGCAATTTCGACGCCGAGCGCATGACGCGCTTCCTGGAATTGCTGCGCCAGCCGATCTCTCTCAAGATGACTTCGCAGCAAATGCGCAGCGTCACGCCGGAAGTGATGAAGGAATACTCGGAAAATTTCCGCAAGAGCCCGCCGCCCAGCGCGCGCGTGAAAGTGGTCCAGGCGATCGACGAGGTGACGCATACATCAGAAGTCGCCGCCGACATGACCAACGCCATGGCGCGCAGCATGATCGATACCCTGCTCGACGACATGCAGAAGGCGGGCAAGCAGGTGCCCAGGGAAGCGCGGCAGTTCGTCGGCTCGCGGCTGAATTCGCTGCGCAACGAGATGCGCATCCAGTTCCGCACGATCCTGTTCGTGATGTTCCGCGACGCGACGGACGAGGAATTGTCCGAATACCTGAAATTGCTGGACGCCGATACCGGCCACTGGGGTTCCGAGCTGCTTACCAACGCGATTCGCCCGGTCCTCGTGAGCCGCGGCAGCCTGCTCGGGCGCGAGATCGGGCAACTGGCGATCGCCCGGCATGCCGCCGGCAAGCAGGCGGCGGCCAAGGCGCCCGAACCCGCAGCTGCCGCGATAGAGGCAGAGAAGCCTGCCGAAAAGCCCGCGGTGGCGGCTGCGCCCGCGCCGGCCCCGGTAGAGCAGCCCGGCTACCGGCGCCCGGCCAACATCCGCGAGCTCTATACGCGCTACAACGACCTGATCAGCGCGACCGTGATGCAGGACCGCGCGGCGGTCAAGGAGCTGCTGGACGACGGAAAGCCGCCGAACGACCGCCAGAAGGACGGCCTCACGCCGCTGATGATCGCGGCTTCCAACGGCAATGCCGACATCGCCGCCCTGCTGCTCGCCAAGGGCGCGGATCCGAACCTGCGCGCGCCGGGCGGCAGGTCCGCGCTGTCGATCGCCAAGGCGCGCGGCGCCGCCGGCCTGGAGATGGTGCAGTTGCTCCAGCGCAGCGGGGCGACGGACTGAGCGCGCGGGACCGCGGCGGCATGCGCTGCGCGGCCGCCGCCGTCGGCTTCTGGCTCGCCATCGGCGGCGCGCAGGCGGCGGACCTGCCGATTTTCGACGCGCACCTGCACTACAGCCACGACGCCTGGGACATGGTGCCGCCCAAGCGCGCGATCGAGATCCTGCGCAAGGCGGGACTCAAGCGCGCGCTGATCTCCAGTTCCGGCGACGACGGCCAGCAGCGCCTGTACGCCGAGGCGCCCGACCTGATCATTCCCGAACTGCGGCCCTACCGGTCGCGCGGCGAA
Organism: uncultured Bordetella sp.; assembly: GCA_964587635.1. Taxonomy (GTDB): domain Bacteria; phylum Pseudomonadota; class Gammaproteobacteria; order Burkholderiales; family SG8-39; genus RBG-16-66-20. Next base: position 4,663 of record CAZPNH010000126.1, on the reverse strand, counting down.
ACCGGCACCTGGTTCCGCGACGACAGCGTAATTGCCTACCTCGAGGACCGGCTGAAGAAATACCGCTATGCGGCGCTGGGCGAGTTCCACCTGTACGGCGCCGACGCCGACCTGCCGGTGCCGCGGCGCATGGTGCGGCTGGCGCGCCAGAACAACCTTTTCCTGCATGCGCATTCGGATGCCGAGGCCATCGAGCGCCTGTTCAGGCAGTGGCCGGAGGCGCGCATCCTGTGGGCGCATTCCGGGTTAGACCGTCCGGAGAAAGTACGCGAGCTGCTGCGCAGGCACAAGAACCTCTGGTGCGACCTCGCCTTCCGCACCGACCAGGCGCGCGGCGGCAAGGTCGATCCGGACTGGCGCGCCGCGTTCATGGAGTTCCCCGACCGTTTCATGGTCGGCACCGACTCCTTCACGCCGGAGCGCTGGTACTACATCGGCGAGCATGCCGACTGGTCGCGCCAGTGGCTGGCCGACCTGCCGAGCGACGTTGCGGAGCGCATCGCGTGGAAGAACGGCGAAACCCTTTTCAGCGGCGCGTTCGGGTACTGACCGCCGCCGGCTTGCTGGCCGCCGGTAGCGCGCTGGCCTGCGAGCTGCCGCCCGGCACGCGCCTCGAGTCCGAACGCCTGGCGCTTTCCTACCGCACCGTTCCGCCGAAAATCGCCGTGGGCGAGCATTTTGCGCTCGAGCTTGCCGTCTGCCCGAAGCAGGGCCCCGCGTTTGCCGGCCGGGTGAAAATGGATGCGCGGATGCCCGAGCACCAGCACGGCATGAATTACCAGCCGACCGTGAATCTGCTGGAGCCGGGGCGCTACCGTTCGGAAGGTTGGCTGTTCCACATGCCCGGGCGCTGGGAGTTTGTCTTCGACCTGGGCGGCGAGCGGCTCACGCACAGCGTCCGCATCGAGTGACGCGCACCGTTCTTGCCGTGCTGCTCGCGCTGGCCGCGGGCGCCTGCTGCGCGCAAGCGGTGGATTTCAGCGACGCCGAATTGCGCGCCATCCTGCGGCACGGCCCCTGGCCGGCGCCCTGGTCGCCGGATCCGTCCAACCGCGTGTCCGGCAATGCCGAGGCGATCGAACTCGGCGAGCGCCTGTTTTTCGAACCGCGCCTGTCGCCGTCGGGCAAGGTGCTGTGCGCGACCTGCCATGCGCCGTTTCGCGGCTTCCAGGATGCCAGGGCGCGCGCCTTCGGCCTGGCGGAAGTGGACCGCAACACGCCGAGCCTGTTCAACGTGCGCTACCAGCGCTGGTTCGGCTGGGACGGCGCCCACGATTCCCTCTGGGCGCAGAGCATCCGGCCGATCCTCGAGCCGCGCGAGATGGGCGGCAGCCAGGCGCAGGCCGCGGCGCTGGTGCGCGGCGACGCCGAGCTTTCCTGCCGCTACGAGAAGGTCTTCGGCGCGCCGCCGCCCGCCGACGACGAGACGGTATTCGCCGGCATCGGCAAGGCGCTCGCCGCATTCCAGGAGACCATCGTCACCGGGCGCACGCCCTTCGACGATTTCCGCGACGCGCTCGAAAAAGGCGATCGCGCTGCCGCCGCCGGCTACCCGCCTGCGGCGCAGCGGGGCCTACGGATTTTCGTCGGCAAGGGCAATTGCAGCGCCTGCCATTTCGGCCCGGCATTCTCCAACGGCGAGTTTCACGACACCGGGGTGCCTTTCTTCATCGCCGGCGGCGGCGTGGATCCGGGGCGCCACGGCGGCATCCGCAAGCTGCAGGCGAACCCCTTCAATCTCCTCGGCCGCCACAACGACGATCCGACCGGGAAAAGCGCGACCAAGACACGGCATGTTTCTCTCGAGCACCGCAATTTCGGCGAGTTCAGGGTGCCGGGCCTGCGCAACGCCGCGCTTACCGCGCCCTACATGCACAATGGCAGCGTGGCTACGCTGGCCGACGTGGTACGCCGCTATTCGGAACTCGATCTCGAGCGCCTGCACCTGGACGGCGAGAGCCTGCTCAAGCCGCTGCACCTGAGCGAGCAGGAGTCCGCCGACCTGGTGGCGTTCCTCGAATCGCTGACGGAGTCGCCGGGCGCGCGCGTGTCGCCGCCCAAGCTGCCGCTCGCGCCCTGCCGGCGATGAGGGCGTCCTTCGACAGCGCACGGATGGAAGACCTGCCGCAGCTGGTCGAGCTGCTCGGCATCCTGTTCACGCAGGAGCATGAACTCGCGCCGGATGCCGCCAAGCAGTCGCGCGGCCTGCGGCTGATCGTCGAGGATCCCGCCATCGGGCGCATTTACGTTGCACGCGATGGAACGCGCGTGCTCGGCATGGTGAATATCCTGCGGACCATCAGCACCGCCGAAGGCGGACCGGCCGGCATGCTGGAAGATTTCGTGGTGCGTCCCGAATGCAGGGGCCGGGGCGTGGGCGCGCAGCTACTCGCTTACGCCGCCGGACGCGCCAAAGCGGACGGGCTGCTCAGGTTGATCCTGCTGACCAACGGCGACAACGTCAACGCACAGCGGCTCTACGAGCGCGCAGGCTTCAAGCGTTCGGGGATGCTGCCGATGCGGCTGAAACTCTGACCAGCCGGTCGGCGAAGATCTTGCCGAGCGTCGCGCGGAACGGCATGACCTCCGCGGATTCGAGCAGGCCGCGCTGCGTCAGCTCCCGGTGCAGCGCGGGCAGGTTGTATTGCGGCACCGAGGCGTATAGGTGGTGCTCGATGTGGTAGTTGACGTGGTGCGGGAAGACCAGCCAGCCCAGCCAAGCCGGGACCAGGTTGGTGCGCGCGGCGGTGAGCGGCGAGGAAAAATCGGTGGTGGCGCCGTGTTCGGCGATGGCGCGCAGCCGCAGGATCGCCTGCACCACCGTGACCAGCGGCAGGATCCACAGCACCAGGTATTCGACCAGATGGCCGCTGGCCGCGAAGGCGATCAAGGCAAGGACATGGAAGGCGACGACCATGTTCCGGTCGGAGCGGGCCTCGTCCCGGAGTTTTCCTGAAGTATCGTCCAGCGGCCGGATCGCCAGGTTGGTCTGCGTGTTCAGCGCCGGCGCGCCGCCGAGGAAGTAGGCGTAGGTCTTCCAGGCGGTGAGGCCGGTCAGGTCCTTGAGCAGTTTTTTCGCGAGATAGGCTTTGCCCCGCGGGTAGCCGCCGTGCAACGCGGTGTCGGGGTCGAGCTCGGTATAGAGGTTGTTGTGGTGCAGGCGGTGGATCACGCGGTAGGTGCGCATCGACAGGCCCTGCAGCGTGCCGCACAGGCGGCCGGCGCAGTCGTTCAGCCAGCGCTGCTCGAACAGGCGGTAGTGCGCCGCCTCGTGCGCGAGCACGAACAGCGCGTGCTGGCGCGTGCCGATGAGGATCACGCAGGGAATCACCACCCAGGGCGTCCACCAGACCAGCGCGGCCGCGACCAGCGCGCCGATGGCGAGAAATTCCTGCAGCACCGACCACACCGAGCGCCAGGCCGATATCCGCGACAGGCGCTGCACCAGTTCCTTCGGCAGCGCCTTGCGGAAATCGTCCTTGAATTCCTCGCCGCGATCCAGCGTTGCCGCCATGCCTAGACGCCGCCCATGCAGATGTACTTCACCTCGATGAATTCCTCGCAGCCGTACTTCGAGCCTTCGCGCCCCAGGCCCGACTGCTTGACGCCGCCGAAGGGCGCCACCTCGGTGGTGATGAGGCCGGAGTTGACGCCGACCATGCCGTACTCCAGCGCTTCCGCCACGCGCCAGACGCGGCCGATGTCGCGGCTGAAGAAGTAGGCCGCGAGCCCGTACTCGGTGCGGTTGGCGAGCTCGATCACCTCGGCGTCGGTCTTGAAGCGGAACAGCGGCGCCACCGGGCCGAAGGTCTCCTCGCGGAAAATTTTCATCGCCGGCTTCGCTTCCGCCAGCACGGTGGGCTCGTAGAAGGTGCCTCCGCGCGCGTGGCGCTTGCCGCCGGTGAGGACCTTGGCGCCGCCCGCCGTGGCGTCGGCGACGTGCTCCTCCACTTTCGCCAGCGCGCTGGCATCGATCAGCGGACCCTGCGTCGCGCCGGCTTCAGTGCCGGGCGATACTTGCAGCGCTTTCACTTTCTCGACCAGCTTGGCGGCGAAGGCGTCGTAGATCCCGTCGTGCACGAACAGGCGGTTGGCGCAGACGCAGGTCTGGCCGCTGTTGCGGTACTTGGACACCATCGCCCCTTCGACCGCCGCGTCGAGATCGGCGTCGTCGAACACGATGAGCGGCGCGTTGCCGCCGAGTTCCAGCGATATCTTCTTCACCGTCGGCGCGGACTGCTTCATGAGCAGGCGGCCGACTTCCGTCGAGCCGGTGAAGGAAACCTTGCGCACCACCGGGTTGGCGCACAGCTCGCCGCCGATCGCGGGCGCATCGCCGGTGAGGATGTTGATCACGCCCTTCGGAAAGCCGGCGCGTTCGGCGAGTTCCGCCAGCGCGAGCGCCGAGAACGGCGTCTGTTCCGCGGGCTTGAGCACGACGGTGCAGCCGGCGGCGAGGGCCGGCGCGATTTTGCGGGTGATCATGGAGTGCGGGAAATTCCACGGCGTGATCGCCCCGCAGACGCCCACCGGCTGCTTGATCACGACGATGCGCCGGTCGGCCCAGGGCGTGGGAATGGTGTCGCCATAGATGCGCTTGGCTTCCTCGGCGAACAACTCGATGTAGGCGGCGCCGATCTGGATCTCGCCCTTCGCCTCGGCC
>CAZPNH010000125.1:0-5997 GCA_964587635.1 uncultured Bordetella sp. | reverse complement strand
GCTCCTTAGAGGGTTGGAAAAATACTCACGCGCGTCCCTCCCAATTCATCGGGACGAACGATTCAAGCGCCGGAGCGGACTCCTGCGCTTTGAATACTGAAAGCGGGATACAGCGGAAGTACTGAAAGTTTTGCCTAGGACTAGGCAATGCGGATGGTTTTGGTGACGATCACAAGTGCAACTTTTACAGGATTAATTAATATCGTGCAACTTTGATGCGCGCAATCCGGTCAGGATTTGAACAAATCGGCGATCGGTTCGGGCTTGTGCACGCCGAAACCCTGCGCGTAACCGACCTTGAGCAGCTTCAGGCTCGCCAGGATCTTCGCGTCCTCCACGCATTCGGCGATCACCTGCACGCCGGTCACTTCGCCGACGCGCAGGATCGCCTTGAGCTTCGCCGCCGCGCTGCCTGAACGCATGATGTTGCGCACGATGGTGCCGTCCACCTTCACGTAGTCCGCCCGCAGCGCCTTGAGCAGCTCGAAGGACACCGAGCGGCGCGCGAAGCCGTCCAGCAGCAACCCGCAGCCGATTCCCTTCATCTCGGCGGCGAAGCGCTCGGCGGCCTCGCGCCGGTCGATGGCGTCGTTTTCGTCGATCTCGACCACCAGCGCCGCCGGATCGAGCGAGGCGAGGCGCAGTTGCACTGCGGCAAAGGCCGCGAAGCCCGGTTCCTCGATGCTCCGGCCGGAGACGTTGATGCTCAACCGGGCGATCGGGCCGCCCTGCCCCAGCACCCGCAGCGCATTGCGCGCCACCCAGCGGTCCAGCTCGCCCATCATCCCGTAATGCTCAAAAGCGGGCAGGAAATCGCCCGGCGGCAGCATGCGCGCCTCCTCCTCCCGGAGGCGCACCAGCACCTCCGCGAACCCGCCGCCCGCCGCGGCCGCGGCCGCCGCCAGCGGCACGATTTTCTGCGCGAAAAGGCGGAAGTGGTCGTATTCGAGGGCTTCGCGCAGGCGCGCGGCCGGCTGCTCCCAGCCCAGCAGCTGCCCGTCCATGCGCTGGATGAACAGCGTGGTTTCGCCGGGTTTTTCTTTTTCAGGCATGGCCAATTGTAATGGCCGGAATAAAATCTCCCGCATGGAACCTCAAGAGATTCGCTACGAAGTTGCCGGCGGCGTCGCCACCGTCACGCTGCACCGCCCCGACAAGCTGAATGCCTTCACGCGGTGCATGCGCGACGAACTGATAAACGCATTCGAGCGCGCGGACGCCGACGACGCGGTGCGCGTGACCATCGTCACGGGCGCCGGGCGGACCTTCTGCGCCGGCGCCGACCTGTCGGCCGGCGGCAGCACCTTCGACTACGCGAAACGCGACGATGCCGGCGCGGAAGACCACCGCGACGGCGGCGGCCGCGTGTCGCTGCGCATCTTCGAATCCAAAAAGCCGGTCATCGCGGCCATCAACGGGCCGGCGGTGGGCGTGGGCGTCACCATGACGCTGCCCATGGACATCCGCATCGCCTCGAGCGCGGCGAAGTTCGGCTTCGTCTTCGCGCGGCGCGGCATCGTGCCCGAGGCCTGCTCGAGCTGGTTCCTGCCCAAGGTGGTCGGCATCAGCCGCGCCGCCGAATGGCTCTACACCGGCCGCGTGTTCGGCGCCGACGAGGCGCTGGCGGGCGGCCTGGTGTCGCGCGTCGTCGCCCCGGACCAGCTCCTGCCCACGGCGATGGGGCTCGCGCGCGAAATCGCCGACAACACCTCCGCGGTGGCGGTCGCGCTGGCGCGGCAGATGCTGTGGCGCATGGCGGGCGCCGACCACCCGATGGAAGCGCACAAGGTGGACTCGCGCGGCATCTTCGCCATGGGGGCCTCGCCCGACGTGAAGGAAGGCATCGCCGCCTTCAAGGAAAAGCGCGCCCCGCACTTCGCCATGAAGCCCAGCAGCGACATGCCCGCCTTTTACCCCTGGTGGGAAGAACGCCCCTTTAAATGAGGATTGCGGTTCTAGGCGCCGGCACGTGAAGGTCGCCGTCCTAGGGGCCGGCGTGATCGGCGTCACCACTGCCTGGTACCTGCGGCAGGCCGGGCATGACGTGCAGGTGCTGGACCGGCGCGAGGCGGCCGGCATGGAGACCAGCTTCGCCAACGGCGGCCAGGTTTCCGCCAGCCACGCCCTGCCCTGGGCCGGCCCCGGCGTTCCCTGGCAAGCCCTCAAATGGATGACGCGCGAGGACGCGCCGCTGCTGTTCCGCCTGCGCGCCGACCCGGCGCAGTGGCGCTGGGGCCTGCAGTTCCTGCGCGAGTGCACCGCGGCGCGCTTCCGCGCCAACGCCGCCCGCCTCATGCGCCTCGGCCTCTACAGCCAGGCCGCGCTGCACGCGCTGCGCCAGGAGACCGGCATCCGGCACGACCAGGTCGGGCGCGGCATCCTGGTGTTCCACACCGGCGAGACCAAACCGGGCGAAGGCTGGAAGACGCCCGACGAGTGCGTCGCCATCGAGCCCGCACTCGCACCCGCGCGGGCGCTGCTCACCGGCGGCAGCTACTATCCCACGGACGAATCCGGCGACGCCCACAAGTTCACCACCGAACTGGCGAAGCTTTGCGCGGCCAGGGGCGTGCAGTTCGACTTTGGGGTTTCGATAGAAAGAATTGAAACCACGGGCGGAAAAGTATCTGGCATCCGCACCGGTTCTGGATCGGTCAGGGCCGACGCCTACGTCCTGGCGCTCGGCAGCTACAGCCCCCTGCTCGCCCGCCCCATTGGTATCGACCTCGCCATCTACCCTCTCAAGGGCTACTCGGTGACGCTCCCGGTGAAGAATCCGGCGGCGGCCTGGACCGTCTCGCTCAGCGACGACGCCCACAAGCTCGTGCTCTCCCGCCTCGGCGACCGCCTGCGCATCGCCGGCACCGCGGAGTTGAACGGTTACGATACCTCGATCAACCAGGTGCGCTGCGACGCCATCGTCAAGCGCGTCATGCAGCTGTTTCCGGAGGCGGGAGACGCCAGCAAGGCGACGTTCTGGGCGGGCCTGCGGCCGGCGACGCCCGACAACGTCCCCTACATTGGGCCCACGAAGTATCCGAACCTGTTCCTCAACACCGGCCACGGCACGCTTGGCTGGACCTTCGCCTGCGGCTCCGGCCGCATCCTTGCCGACGCGGTCGGCGGACGGCGGCCCGAGTTGGACATCGCGCGCGGCTAGCAGCCGAATTGCGCGCGGACTTTCTCGAGGTCCTCGGGCCTGATCTTCTGCTGCATGTCCCTGCTGATGTAGTTCTGTTCCTCGCGCACCAGCAGGAAGGAACCGTCCACCTGTTCGTTCCAGACCACATAGCCGCAGTGGATGTCCACGTTGGCGAACTTGCTTAAATAGTCCACCGCGGCATAGATGCCCGGCGCGGCGCCCGGCGGATCCTTGTACCAGGTGACTTTGCGGATCGCCCGGCTGACGACCGGTCCGGCCTCCAGGTTGAATTTCCCGGACGACGCGGTCCAGCCGTCGAAGGGCGCGACGTTTTTCTGCGCCGGCGACATCAGCGCGTACGCTTCCTGGAATTTACCGGCGTCCTTGGCGGCGAAATACGCGTAGGTCTGGCGCACGATCAGCTGCACCTGCGCGTCCGTCGGGTGCCACTGCGCGTCCTTGCCGGCTTCCTGCGCCGACAGGCCAGGGGACATCACAAGCAGAACCCACAGAAACAACCGCGAAATCGTTGCCGGCATCGTCAACCCGCTCCCTCCCGGGCTCGAACTTTAGCAACGATTTCGGCAATGCTGGGCTGGGGGCCGGCCAGGCCGATGGACTCGATCGCGTCGCCCGCGCCGATGTCGCCTTCCCGCAGCACGGCGACGTAGAACCCCGTCCGCCCGCTGCGCATGAAGCGCTTGACGATGTCCGGCCGGTTGAAGCGGATGGCGAGCTTGAAGCACGGCATGCGCGGCTGCGTGACGACGAATTCCACCGAACCCATGCGCAGCCGGTCCCCGACGTGCACCTCGTCCTCCAGCAAGCCCTCCGTGGTCAGGTTCTCGCCGAAGGCGCCCCAGGGCAATTCCACGCCGGGAAGTTCCTTGCGCCAGAACGCATAGTGCTCCGACGGATAGGCGTACACCGCCTTGTCCCTGCCCCCGTGCACCGACAGATCCGACTGCCGGTCACCCACCACATTCAGCGTCTCGACGCGCACCCGTCCCTGCACCGGTTCCTTGTAGATGGACGTGCGCACCGCCTCCCCGTGCCACTCCACTTCGCGCGGCTGGCCCACGTTCACGGAGAGAAGCTTCATTGAAAGATTGGGCGTTAGCGGCACTGAGCGGCGCGATATTGGACACGTTCGGGCCTGCAACCTACCGTCCAAGGTGAGGCGGGAGCAGCGTCGGTCTCGAACCGATTGTTAGGGCTCATGTGTGGCCTCCTGCATGAACCCATGGCGCCCAATTGTCCAACGCCACCAAGCATTGCCAAATTTGCCGCAGACGTACATGTAGACCAAGGTTAGGACTAGTGTGAGACACGTGAGTGCAATGTTCTTTCGGTCATCGGCGTACATGTCCAAAAATGTGATTGGTAGTCCCGCGAGAATAAGCGCACTGCAAACCAGCCAAAGGCGCTTCGCGATCGCCCAGATTGGCCCAAGAAAGAATGCCGGCCACGAAAAACCCAATGGCACCTCAATCTTGCCCTTCGTCGGATGTCTAAAAGGAACGGTGGCTTTCATAAGCCCGAACGTCCCGTATCACCGGCGCGCGCCGTTGTTGCGCGCGTCCGAGCGGATGCGAGGGTTAAATTGCGCCGATTCAAGGTTGAACGTGAACAGCGCTCTTGATCATAGTAAGAGCATCTTGTCTAACCCGCTCTTGACCGTCATTCGTGAGAATCGTGAACGTCACTGTTAGGTCGCTCACTTTCAGCATTCCCTGGATCATGTACTTGTACTCACCCGGTTTTGCAGACTTGTCTGTCGCCGAGAAATAGAAACCCGGACCAGCAGCACCAGAAAGCTCAATTACGGGAATGGTCTTCTCTACAGCTTGGCCCTTCGCATCATCAGCAGCTTTTTGAACGGTCTGCCGAATTGCATCCTTTGTTGATGGGGGTGTATCAGCGCCTATCTGCCAGAGGGGTGTTACAAGCACTTCGAAGGACTTCCCTTGGCGTGCGCGAAAGTTGATCGTGGGAGGCAGTGCCTGCGGCGGCTGCCGTAGTTGATCGTCCCAATTGGAGGGTACGCTCATCTGGATGCTACCCCTTGCGGGCAGGGGAAATTTTCTTGGCGTCGCAGTATCCGCAACTAGCGAGTTGCTAGAAGCGAGAATTAAAAATGCCGCAAACCACACCACTACGCGATTTATGCATGCGAACATTCGCTGTCTCCTTTGTGCAATCTAACGCGCCGACACAATGGCGCGCGGCCAGGTGGTGCAGCAAGTCAAGTGGTAAAGCTACCACTCTGCGATCCATGCGCCCAGTTTGTAAAACATCACTACAAATGCGGCTGAAACGATTGCGAACCACAAGAGTTTTATCGGTAGCCACGTAATGAATGTAGGGCCGCCAAGGAGATCGATCAATCCATATGGCACCGCGTCCATAACGTCATCTTCGATATTGGCGAACATGGACTTTGCAATTTGCCAAAGGAACGGCGCGCTCAATACAACCGCAGCGACCAATGCGAGAGGGTGATCGACGAACTCTTCGAGATATTCCATTGCCATTTAAATCTTGACATGATCTGCGTAACCCGGCTTGCCGGGGCATGTCAGCTCGATGGAAGGGTTAGGCCTCATTGGGCAGCTCATGGCCTGAATCTATGCAATAGCCTTTGGCCAACCGATGTGGGCAGCGCGGCGAAGGCTGGCCTTCACCACCAATCGGTGAAAGGGCGCAATGATCAGGATGTAGGCTCTGCCCAGCAAGTTGTGGCAATGAACCACTGTTGACATAGTCAACGTATGGCCAGTTTGCGGGGCAGCTCTCTTTGAGCAAAGGAGCGAGACCCTGAAATCAAGATGTTTGTCGTCTTCTCCCACAACGAT
>CAZPNH010000124.1:0-6000 GCA_964587635.1 uncultured Bordetella sp. | reverse complement strand
AAGTGCGCGGCGCGCCGGGAGACGATTTCTGGTACTGGCGCGAACTCATGTACCGCTTCGTGCGGCGCCTCACCCCGCCGCTGGCGCAGGCGGTGGCGACCCACCTCTACATAGAGATGCTCAAGCACGGCTACACCGCCGTGGGCGAGTTCCACTACGTGCACGACCGGTCGGGCGACATGCTCATGCACCACCTCGCGGCGGCACAAGAGGCCGGCATCGCCATCACCCTGCTGCCGGCGCTGTATCGCTGGTCGAATTTCGGCAACGCGCCGCTGCGGGCCGAACAGGCGCGCTTCGATTCGGATACGCGATTCATCCTTCGCCTGTTCGAGGACATCCTGAAACAGGCGACGCCGGATATCGTTGCCGGCGTTGCGGCCCACTCCCTGCGCGCAGTCGATCCCGCTTCGCTGAAAGAACTGGTGAAATCGCTACCCCCAACGGCACCGATCCACGTTCACGCCGCGGAGCAAACGAAGGAAGTCGAGGAATGCACCGCCGCGCTCGGCAAACGCCCGGTCGAATGGCTGCTGGAGAACATGCGGGTGGATGCGCGCTGGTGCCTGGTGCACGCCACGCACATGACGCCGCAGGAAACCTCCGCGCTGGCGAAAAGCGGCGCGACCGCCGGCCTGTGCCCGACCACCGAGGCCAACCTGGGCGACGGTATTTTTCCGCTGCTGTCCTACCGCGCGGCGGGCGGCCGCTACGGCATCGGCGGCGACAGCCACGTCTCGCGCGACCCGGCGGAGGAACTGCGGCTGCTGGAGTACGCGCAGCGCCTGACGGCGCGCCGGCGCAACCTCGTCACCGGCGAGCGCATCCCGGCGGTAGGCACCACGCTGTGGCTGGAAGCCGCCGCCGGCGGCAAGGCGCTCGGCCGCGCCATGGGCAAGATCGCGCCGGGCATGCGCGCCGACCTGGTGGTCCTCGATGCGGAGCATCCCGACCTCGCCGGCCGAAGCGGCGATGCCGTCGCCAGCGCGCTCATCTTCTCCGGCTCCGCCGGTCTCGTCCGCGACGTCATGGTTGCCGGCGCCTGGAAAGTCCGGCGGAAGAAGCACCCGCTCGAAGACCAGGCTGCTGCCGCATACAAGCGCGCCGCCGCCGTACTCATCGCCTGACCCCATGCCGGGACCGGCGCCTCTCTACGACATCGCGGTCGAAACCCTCGACCAAAAAGCCGGGACGATGGGGGACTATCGCGGCAAGGTGCTGCTGATCGTCAACGTGGCCAGCGCGTGCGGCTTCACGCCGCAGTACGAGGGTCTGGAAGCGCTGTACCGGCGCTATAAGGCCGAGGGTCTCGAGGTGCTCGGCTTTCCGTGCAACCAGTTCGGCCGCCAGGAACCCGGCGACGCGGACGAGATCCGTTCGTTCTGCTCCCTCACCTACCAAGTGACGTTCCCGCTCTTCGCGAAGACCGAGGTCAACGGCGCGAACGCGCACCCGCTCTATGTCTTGCTCAAGGCCCGGCGTCCCGGCATGCTGGGATCCGAGCCGATCAAGTGGAATTTCACGAAGTTCCTCGTCGGCCGCGACGGCACCGTCCTCGACCGCTATGCGCCGACGACGACACCCGGGGCCATGGAAAGCGCCATCCAGGCCGCGCTGAAACAACGGACGGTGAGCGGCGGTTGAACTAGTCTTTGCGCAGGACGATCAGTGCGTCCAGCGCGACGGCGCCGTCGGGGCGAGCGAGCAGCGGGTTGACGTCGATTTCCTCGACCTCGCCGGCGTGGTCGGCGGCGAACTCGGAGATGCGCGCGATCGCTTCGCAAACCGCGTCCAGGTCCACCGCCGGCGCGCCGCGATAACCCTTCAGCAGCTTGTAGCCCTTCAGTCGCTCGAGCATGCGCCGCGCCTCGGCCTTGCCGACCGGCACCAGCGCGAGCGCGGTGTCGCGCAGGACCTCGACGAGAACACCGCCCAGGCCCACCAGCAGCACCGGACCGCATTGCGGATCGCGGCTGACGCCGACCACCAGTTCTACGCCGCCCTGGATCATGGATTGGACGAGGAAGCCATCTTTGGCGGCGGTCATCGCGGCGCAGGCGGCGCGCACGGCCTTTTCGTCGCGCAAATCGAGCTTGACCGCACCCGCCTCGGTCTTGTGCTCGATGTCGCCGTCGGCCTTGAGCACGACCGGATAGCCCAGTTCCGCCGCTGCCTTCACGGCTTCGTCCGCGTTCTTCGCCCGGCGCTCCGGCGCGGACTGGATGCCGTATTTTCCGAGGACTGCTTTTGCTTCTCTTTCGCCCAGTACGTTTTTCCCTCCGGAGAAAGAAAAGGAATTTCTGGTTGAAAGGCGAGATTCCTGAACAGGCTGGTGCGCATGCCAGCGCTGCCAGGCGGCGATGGCCGCGTAGCAGCGGTCCATCGAGCGGAACAATCCGACTTTGTCGTCAGCCTCGTAATTCTCGGAGCCCGGCCCCTGCAGCCACTCCGACACCCAGGCCACCGCGATCGCTTTGGGTTGCGAACGCGCCAGCGCCGCGATGTCCATGGACCGCTTCGGACCGGCTTCGCGCGAAGCGACGCTCATCGCGCACAGCAGCACGCCATACTGCGGGTCGTCAAGCAGTGCCTGGCAGCACTTGTTGTAGGACTCGGGCACGCTCAGCACCTGGCCGGTGGGATCGCAGGGATTGCGCGCGGCGCCGAACTCGGGCACGACGCTGCGCAGCACGGCGGTAGTCTTATCCTCGGGCTGCGGCATCGGCACGCCGTGGCGCGCGGCCATGTCGGCGGCGATGATGCCGGCGCCGCCCGAGCCCGAGACCACCGCGACGCCTTTCGCCAGCGGTTGGCCGGTGGCGGCAAAGAACTTGGCGTATTCCACCAGCGCCTCGTAGTTGTCCACGGCGACGAAGCCCGCGCGGTCGAACAGCGCGCGGAACGCGGCGCCCGAGCCGGCCAGCGATCCGGTGTGCGAGCGCGCCGCCGCGGCGCCGTCCTCGCTCACGCCGAGCTTGTAGACGATCACCGGCTTGCCGGCCTGGCGCGCGCGCGCGCCGGCCTCCAGCAGCCGCCGCGCATCCGGCACGCCTTCGAACAGGCAGGCAATGGCGCGCACGCCGGGATCCTCCGCCATCGCGCCGATCAGGTCGGCGACGTCGACATCGCTGGAATTCCCCACGGAGAAAAAGTAGCGGAAGCCGAGGCCGCGCTCCGCGGCTTGCGCCAGGCAATAGCCGAGCGCGCCGGACTGGCTGACGAAGGCGATCGGGCCGAGCGTGCGCGGCATCTTCGAATATTCGGGGATGAAGCTGACCCCCACGCCGAGCTCGTGATTGACCAGGCCCATGCAGTTCGGCCCGAGCACCGGCATGCGCGCGGCACGTGCAATGTCCGTAAGGCGGCGCTGCGCCGCTGCGCCCTCTTCGCGGGCCATCTCCCCATACCCCGAGGCATACACGACCACGCCTCCGGCGCCGGCCGCGGCAGCTTCCGTGAGCGCTGCCTCCACGCCCTCGCGCGGCACCACCAGCGCCACGAGATCCGGCTTGCCCGGCAGCGCGGCCAGCGATGGGTAGCAGGCGTACTCGCCGATCTTCGGATACTTGGCATTGACCGGCCAGACCGGGCCGCGGAAATGCGCCAGGTTTTCGAGCGTGCGCAGGCCGAAGGAGCCCGCGCGCGGCGACGCGCCCACGATGGCGATCGACTTCGGCGCGATCAGGCGCTCGAGCTGCGCGCGCGTGTAAATCGGCCGGTTTGTTGTTGTTAACATGGAGGCCTGCATACTAGGGGAGCGCAGATGAGTGTCAAGAAGCTGTTCGATCTCGCCGGCCGCACTGCAATAATCACCGGCGGCTCGCGCGGCCTCGGCCTGCAGATGGCCGAGGCGCTGGGCGAGATGGGCGCCAAAGTCGCCCTCACCGCGCGCAAGCAGGACGAGCTCGACGGCGCGGTGGCGCAACTCAAGAAACAGGGGATCGACGCGGCTGCTTGGGCCTGCGACATCGGCAAGCGCGAAGCCATCGCCCCGGCCGCGGAGGCCATCCTGAAGAAATACGGCAAGGTGGACATCCTGGTGAACAACGCGGGCGCCACCTGGGGCGCGCCCGCCGAGGATCACCCGCTCGAGGCCTGGGACAAGCTGGTCAGCGTCAACCTCAGCGGCATGTTCGTGCTCACGCAGCTGATCGCCAAGCGCTCGATGATCCCGGCGAAGCGCGGCCGCGTCATCAACATCGCCTCGGTCAACGGCGTGCAGGCCAACGATCCGCGCCTGGTGCGCACCGCGGCCTACGTCGCCACCAAGCACGGCGTGGTCGGGCTCACGCGCCAGCTCGCCGCGGAATGGGGGCGCTACGGCATCACTGTAAACGCCATCTGCCCGGGCTTCTTCCCCTCGAAAATGACCAAGGCGACGCTCGGCAAGGACCTGCAGATGATCATCGACAGCACGCCCACCGGGCGCGTCGGCAACGACGATGACCTCAAGGGCGCGACGGTGCTGCTCGCCTCGGACGCGGGCGCGCACATCACCGGCCAGGCGCTGGTGGTGGACGGCGGCGCCACCATCATATGAGCGGCGTGCCCAACGAAACTTACGAATTCACGAAGAACATCCCGTTCTCGCAGCATCTCGGCATCAAGGTCGATGCGCTGGAGAAAGGTGTCGCGCGCCTATCCATGGTCGTGAAACCGGAATTCATGACCAGCTGGGGCACCGCGCACGGCGGCTCGATCCTGTCGCTGCTCGACATCACGCTGTCGATGACCGCGCGCACGCTCTACGACCCGCCGCGCTCCATCATGACCATCGATCTCAGCACGCAATTCATCGGCACCGCCACCGGCCTGCTGCGCGCCGAAGGCCGCGTCATGAAGGCCGGCAGCACGACGATATTCTGCGAGGGCGAGGCGCGGGACGAAAAGGGCGAACTGGTCGCCAAGGCGATCGGCACCTTCAGGGCACGCTCACCTAAATAGCCGCCGCCCCGTCCACAGCCACACCAGCCCGCTGAACTGCAGCAGCCACAGGCCGCCCAGCGCCCAGGCGTAGCCCTCGGGCGCGTAGCCGGTCGCGGTGGGCGGCCAGAGGTTGAGCACCGCGCCCACCGCCCACTGGCCGCTGAACATGCCGACGAACACCGCGACGTTCAAGGCGCTATTGACGCGCCCCGCCATCTCCCTCGGATAGCGGCGCGAGAACAGCGCGTAGGACAGCACCACCGCGGTCGCACAGCCGAAAAAAGCGCTCCAGAGGAACAGTGCGCCGGTGCGCACCCCCAGCGCGAGCAGCGCGAGGCACAGCGAGGCGACCGCCACGCCGCCGGCGAGCAGCGGCAGCGTACTGCGGCCGTGCCGCGTCATCACGTCGGCCGCGCGCCCGAAGCCGAGGTAGCCTGCGATCATCACCACGTTGAAGGCGAGGAGTGCCCGCGCCACCTCGGCCTGGCTGTAGCCGGCGACGTCGCGCAGCCAGGTGGCGACCCACAGCGTGGCGAGCGACACGGCCACGAGCTGGCTCGCGCCGATGCACAGCGCCATGCGCCAGAACGCGGGGTCGCGCGCGAGCGACGCGTACTCGCGCAGCTGGACGCGCAGGGGTGCGGCTCGCCGCGCAGTGGGTTTCTCCGGCACCACGAAATACAGCGCCAGGCTCACAACTACCGTCAGCGCTACGATGCCGCGGAACACCTCGCGCCAGTGCAGCACGCGCAGCACCACTTCCAGCGGCACCGTCACGGCGATCGCGCCCAGCATGCCGGAGGCGAAAGCGACGCCGTTCATGGTGGCGAGGCGCTCCGGCGGGTACCACAGCGCAAATGCCGAAAACGAAGCCATCAGGCAGCCCGACACGCCAAGTCCCATCAGCGCGCGCGCCAGCGTCAGCTGGGTGATGGAATCGGCCAGCGAAAACCACTGGCCGCCCGCCGCCGCGACCAGCAGCAGCGTGGCGTTGACGCGGCGCGGGCCGTAGCGGTCGAGCAGCATGCCCAGCGGCAGCTGGAACAGCGCGAAAGCGAAGAAGTAGACCCCGGA
>CAZPNH010000123.1:0-6014 GCA_964587635.1 uncultured Bordetella sp. | reverse complement strand
GTTCGCCGCGCGCAGCGGCCTGCCGCTGTCGCTGATCGAGTCGCGGCTCAAGTCCGCGGAGGAGAAAAAGCTGCTGGCGCGCACTGCGCAGCGCATCCGGCCGACGGAGCGGGGCCGGCGCTTCCTAAACGATCTGGTCGAACTATTCCTGCCGGCGCAGGAATAGCAGGTCGCGCACCGGGTGGCCGAGGCCGATGCCGCGGCGCTCGAACTTGGTGACGGGGCGGCCTTTCGCCTGATCCGCTTTTTCGACCATCGGCTCGGCCGAAAGCACAGCGTCCATCTGCTCCGCGTAATCCGGCCAGTCGGTGGCCGCGTGGAAATAGCCGCTCGGCGCGAGCTTGCGCGCCGCCAGCGCCGCGAACGGCGGCTGCACCAGGCGCCGCTTGTGGTGGCGCTTCTTCGGCCATGGATCGGGGAAGAACAGATGGATGCCGGCGAGCGAGCCGTCGGCAATCATCCGCTCCAGCACTTCGACGGCGTCGTGGCGGATGACGCGCAGGTTCTTGAGGGTCAGCGCGTCGATTTTCTTCAGCAGGCTGCCGATGCCGGGGCCGTGCACTTCGATGGCGATGTAATCGATTTCCGGATGTGCCGCCGCAATCTCCGCCGTGGTTTCGCCCATGCCGGAGCCGATTTCGAGGATGAGCGGGGCGCTGCGGCCGAATACCGCTTGCGGATTTACGGCTTCGTTCGAAAACGGAATGCCATGGACCGGCAGAAGCTTTTCGAGAGCAAGCGCCTGCGAAGGCGTGGTCCTGCCTTGGCGCAGGACATAGCTGCGAATCTGTGTGGTCAAGCCGCCTTCGGCCGTGCGATGCCCGCCTTTGGCTCTGTGGACGCGATCTTGCCCTCGGTGGGCGAGGAGGGCGCGGCGCTGTACAGCTTCTTCGGCATGCGGCCGGCGAGGAACGCTTCCCGCCCGGCCTCGACGCCCTTTTTCATGGCGCGCGCCATCAGAACCGGGTCCCGTGCCGCGGCAATCGCGGTATTCATGAGAACGCCGTCGCAGCCCAACTCCATCGCGATTGCGGCATCCGACGCGGTGCCCACGCCCGCGTCCACCAGCACCGGCAGCTTCACTCGGTCGATGACCAGCTGCAGGTTCCAGGGGTTGAGGATGCCCATGCCCGAGCCGATCAGCGAGGCGAGCGGCATCACCGCGACGCAGCCAATCTGTTCCAACATTTGTGCCTGGATCGGATCGTCCGAGCAGTACACCATCACCTTGAAGCCTTCCTTCACCAGCGTCCGCGCCGCCGCCAGCGTCTCGGGCATGTTGGGATAGAGCGATTGGGGATCGCCCAGCACCTCGAGCTTGACCAGGTCGTGGCCGTCGAGCAGCTCGCGCGCGAGTCTCAGCGTGCGCACGGCGTCGTCGGCGGTGTAGCAGCCGGCGGTGTTGGGCAGGTAAGTGAACTTCGACGGCGGCAGGAATTCCAGCAGCGACGGCTCGCCCTTGGTCTGGCCGATGTTGGTGCGGCGGATCGCCACCGTCACGATTTCCGCACCCGAGGCGTCGATCGCGCTGCGCGTCTGCGCGAAATCCTTGTATTTGCCGGTGCCGACCAGCAGGCGCGAGGAAAATGTTCTGCCCGCGATGAGGAGCGGATCGCCCATCTCAGCCTCCTCCGACGGCGCCCACGATTTCGAGCTGGTCGCCATCCAGCAGCAGCGTGGAGCCGTGCGCGCCCTTCGGCACGATCTCCCCATTTCGCTCCACCGCGATCTTTTTGCCTGCGAGAGCCATGTGTTCGAGCAATTCCGCTACCGCCAGGGAATGATCGTATCGCTTCGTGACGCCGTTCACGCTGATTTGGATCATTTGTAAATAATACAATTCTGCCAATGGGTTGTTTTCGATACTGCAGCGCAGCAAAACCTCAAGTAATACATGAAGACAGGCACTTTTTCCTGCAATTTCCCGGACAAAGGGAGTAGAGTCCGTTCTAGCAGGGCATTGTAGGAGAGAAAAATGATCACCAGAACATTGATTGTCGTTGCCTGCTTCCTGATCGGCGGCTGCTCCACGCTGACCGATTACGGTGTCATGCGCAAGGAAAGCCTGCGCAACGAGCAGGGCCATGTGATCGGCTACAAGGAAATGCTCCGCAACGAGCGGACCGGCGAAGTGGTCGCCCAGGTCCAGCTCTACACGCCCATGCGCGGCGAGAACGGCGAAATCGTCGGCTACCAGGAGCAAACGCGCGGCGACGTCATCATTCGCGATCTGGACGGCCGCGGCATCGGCAGCAAATTCACCGACCTGCGCAGCCGCAAGTCGCTGACGATCGTGATGCTGCCGGCGGATGCGCCGAAGGTCGCGGTGTCCCAGCCGAAGCTGTGGGAGCTGATCGCTTCGCTGTCGGCCTCGGATCTGCGCCGGGTCCAGTAGCCGCTGCCGCCGGTTTTACCCTGAAAGCCGCGGCCTGCCGCGGCTTTTGTTTTCTACCTTAGAATTCCCCGCTTAGGCGCGGGTGTAGTTCAATGGCAGAACGGCAGCTTCCCAAGCTGCATACGAGGGTTCGATTCCCTTCACCCGCTCCAATACGGACCGGAAACCATGCCCTACTCGGTTGAAGGCAAACTCGTCGTGGCGATCTCCTCGCGCGCGCTGTTCGATTTCGAGGAGGAGAACCGCGTATTCGACGCCGAGGGCGAGCGCGCCTACATCGACCTGCAGTACTCGCGCATGGACGTGCCGGCGAAGGAGGGCGTCGCCTTCCGCCTGGTGAAGAAGCTGCTGGCGTTCAACGCGGGCGATGCGCAGCGCGTCGAAGTGGTGATCCTGTCCAAGAACGACCCGGTCTCGGGGCTGCGCATCTTCCGCTCCGCGGAGCGCGCGGGGCTGAAAATCGAGCGCGGCGTGTTCACGCGCGGCCGCAGTCCGTACCGCTATCTGGATGCGCTCAGGGCCAATCTC
The DNA here is from genome assembly GCA_964587635.1 of uncultured Bordetella sp. Classification (GTDB taxonomy): domain Bacteria; phylum Pseudomonadota; class Gammaproteobacteria; order Burkholderiales; family SG8-39; genus RBG-16-66-20. The sequence goes on along the minus strand of CAZPNH010000123.1, from coordinate 3,091 downwards.
TTTCTATCGGCCAATGAGCAGGACGTCATGGGTGCGCTCGATGCCCGCTTCCCTGCGGCCCGCGTGGTCCCCGAGTCGGCGCAGGCGGCCGGGCGGCACGAGGAAGTGCGCATCGCTTTCGACGGCGACGCGGTGCTGTTCTCGGACGAGGCCGAGCGTGTGTTCCAGCGCGATGGCCTGGACGCGTTCACGCGCCACGAGACGGCGCACGCGCACAGGCCGCTGCCGCCGGGACCTTTCAAGCCGCTGCTGGAGGCGCTGCACCGCCTGCAGGCCGCCGCCGGCACCGACGTGCCGATGCGCGTGCGCACGGCGCTCGTCACCGCGCGCAGCGCGCCGGCCCATGAGCGCGCGGTGAGGACGCTCATGGACTGGAACATCGCGGTGGACGAGGCGCTGTTTCTCGGCGGCCTGGACAAGGGCGAGTTCCTCAAGGCCTTCCAACCCGATTTTTATTTCGATGACCAGCGCGGGCATGTCGAATCTGCGCGCCAGCACGTCGCAACCGGTCACGTACCCTTCGGCATAGCCAACAAACAAGGCAAGGGGGCCTCATGAAAGCAGTCAAGATCCTGCTGTTCGGTATCGTCGGATTGATCGCGCTCGCCGTTCTGGCGCTGGGCATCGCGCTGGCGGTCGTGGACGGGCAGTTCGTCAAGACGCGCCTGGAAGCCGCCATGAAGGAAAGGAACCGCACGCTGAAAATCGACGGCGTGCCCCAGGTGAAGCTGTTTCCGGTCGCGGGGCTCGCGCTCGGCAAGACTTCGCTGAGCGAACCCGGCAGCGACAAGCTGTTCCTGTCGCTCGAATCGGCGGAGGTCGCCGTGCGCGTACTGCCGTTGCTCTCGGGCGAGGTGGCGGTAGAGACGCTCAAGGTCTCCGGCCTGAAGGTGAATGCCGTGCGCCGCAAGGACGGCAGCATGAATTTTGCCGACCTGGCCGGCAAAGCCGGGGAAAAACCCGCCGAAGGCAAGGCACCGCCCAACCTGCGCATCGCGGAGGTGAACGTGGAGAAGGTTCAGCTCGCTTACCGGGACGAAGCGAGCGGGCAGGAACTGGAGGTGGCGGAACTCAACCTGAAGACGGGGCGGCTGGACGGGCAGACTCCGGGCGACGTGGCGTTGTCGGCGAAGATTACCGGCAAGAGACCGGAAGCGGACCTCAGCGCGCAGGCGGCGGGTGCGCTGCGGTTCAATCTCGGCAAGGCGGAGTTCGCCTTCGACAAGTTCAGCGCGCAGCTAAAAGGGCGCTATGACCAGGACGCGGTGGCGGCGGAATTCTCCGCGCCGAAGCTGGAAGTGACGCAGGCCGGGGCTTCCGGCTCCGAGGTCAAGGTGTCCATCCAGATCAAGGGCCCGCAGCGCAACGTCGATGCCAGGCTGCTGATCGCGGCGATGTCGGGGTCGGCGACCGCATTGACCATTCCCAGCGTTGCCCTGGATCTGGACGCGGCGGTCGCGGGGATTTCGATGAAGGCGAAGCTCGACGCCGCGATCAAGGCAAACCTGACGAAGCAGGATCTGCAGGCCGATGTGTCGGGCAAGCTGGACGATTCCGCACTCAAGGCGAAGGTCGAATTGACGAATTTTGCGCCGCTCAAGGCGAACTTCGACGTCAGCATCGACCGCCTGAACCTGGACCGCTACATGCCTCAGAAGAAGGAGACCAAGGCCGACGACCGCGTCGACCTGGCCGCGCTCAGGGGCAAGACCGTGAGCGGGAAAATCGCCATCGGCGCGCTTGCCGCGAACCGCATCAAGCTGGAAAACGTGAAAGCGGAGATGAAGCTGGATGCCGGCAAGCTCGAGGTTGCGCCGTATACGGCGAATCTATACGGCGGCACGCTCGCCAGCACGCTGACGATGGATGCCGACGGCAACAAGATCCGCGCCAAGGAGACGGTGCAGAACGTCGCGCTAGGCGCCCTGCTGCACGACGCCCTGCAGAAGGACGTGCTGGACGGGCGCGGCAATGTGGCGCTGGACATCCAGACCGCGGGCGGCACGGTGACCGCGCTGAAGAAGGCGCTGGCCGGCAGCGCCAAAGTGGAGATGAAGGACGGCGCGATCAAGGGCATCAACCTCGCCGAAAGCGTGCGCAACGCGAAAGCGGCGCTGGGCGGCAAGCAGGCGAAGGCCGATCCGTCGCAGAAGACCGATTTTTCCGAAATGAGCGCGAGCTTCAAAATCGCCAACGGCGTCGCGCACAACGACGACCTGAAGGCCCTGTCGCCCTTTCTTCGCCTCGGCGGCGCGGGCAATCTCGACATCGGCAACAACGCGATCGACTACGAGGCGAAGGCCACGCTGGCCGCCACCGCGAAAGGGCAGGGCGGGGCGAGCAACGTTGCCGGCGTCACCATCCCCGTGAAGTTCAGCGGGGCGCTGGACAACCCGAGCTGGCATGTGGACTACACCGGCCTGCTGGGCGGAGCGGCGGGCGCGATCACCGATTTGGGGAAAAAGGGCGTCGGCGGCGTCACCAACGCGGTAAAGGGTTTGTTCAAGCGCTAAATCCGATTCTCTTCCACGGCGTGGCAGGCAACCGCCGCGTCGCCATGCTGGATCAGCCGCGGGCGCTCCGTCTTGCAGCGCTCGTTGGCATGCGGGCAGCGCGGATGGAAAGTGCAGCCTGAGGGCGGTGCGAGCGGGTTAGGCATCTCCCCCGCGACCGGCGTGCGCTGCCGGCCGCTCATCTCGAGGTCAGGCACGGCGTCAAGCAGCATGCGCGTGTAGGGATGCCTGGGCCGCGCGAACAGGTCCTGCGCATCGGCGATTTCGACCAGGCGGCCCAGGTACATGACGCCGATGCGGTCGGCGATATGCGAAACCACCGCGAGGTTGTGCGAAATGAACAGGTAGGTGAGGCCGAGCCGGGCCTGCAGCTCGCTCATCAGGTTGAGTATTTGCGCCTGCACCGATACGTCCAGCGCCGAGGTCGGCTCGTCGCACACCAGGAATTCCGGGTTGCCCGAAAGCGCGCGCGCGATGGAAATGCGCTGGCGCTGGCCGCCGGAGAACTGATGCGGATATTTGTCGCCGTCTTCCGCTGCGAGGCCGACTTGCGTCAGGAGCTGCGCGACGCGCTCGCT
>CAZPNH010000122.1:0-6023 GCA_964587635.1 uncultured Bordetella sp. | reverse complement strand
CGCGAGCGTCATGGGGGCCGGGATTGTACTAGGCCAACCAGATCGACGCGGCCATGCGTTCGGTGGTTTTGTTTTTTCTATAAGAATAAAAAATGGAAGGCTCCGAAGCCGTGCAGAAACCGCCCCCGAAGACCCGCGTCACGCCGTGCGCTGCGAGCCGCTGCCGGGCGACCGTGTATAGATCCAGATTCCAATGCCCGTCCCGCGTCGGCTGAAACGCGGCGGCAGCGCGTGCGTCACGTTCCAGAAACGCGGCCCGCACCTCCGCGCCGATTTCGTAGACCCCGGGACCGATCGCCGGCCCGAGCCACGCCAGGATGCGGCCCGCCGGCACGTTCATTGCAGCGACGGTGGCCTCGATCACCCCGGCGCACAGCCCGCGCCAGCCGGCATGGGCGGTGCCGACCGCTTCGCCGCGCTCATCCGCGAACAGCACCGGCATGCAATCGGCGGCCATCACCGCGCACACGATGCCCTTCTCATGCGTGAACGAAGCATCCGCGGCTGCGCCGATCGCGGAGGTTGCGGCATCCACGACCGAAACACCATGAACCTGCTTGAGCCATTTGGGCTCGCCTGGCAGCTGCTGCCGCAGGCGCGCGCGCCCTTCCGCGCTTTTCATGTCGCCCAGCGCGCGCGTCGTCACCAGCCCGCGGACGTTGGCCGGCGCCGGCCAGTCCGGCACGATGACCTCAACCGCCACGCCGCAGCTTCCTGATGAGTTTTGCCATGTCGCCGGGCAGCGGCACGCTCCAGTCCGCGGGTTTTCCGCTGTGCGGGTGCACCAGTTCCAGCGCGGCCGCGTGCAGCGCCTGGCGCGGAAACGCCGCGCCAGCACGCGCACCGCGGCGGTAAACCGCGTCGCCCACGATCGGATGCCCGATGTGCTGCAGGTGCACGCGGATCTGGTGCGTGCGGCCGGTGTCGAGGCGGCATTCGAGCAAAGCGAGCTTGTCGAAGCGCTCGAGCACCTTGTAATGGGTGCGCGCTTCCCTGCCGCCGCCGGTCACCGCCATGCGCGTGCGCACGCGCGGGTCGCGGCCGATGGGCTCGTCGATCGTGCCGCGCACCGGCGGCTCGCCGTGCACCAGCGCGAGATAAGTGCGCTTCACGCTGCGCGCGGCGAGCTGCGCGGCGAGATTCGCCTGGGCGGTGACGTTTTTCGCCACCACCATCAGTCCGCTGGTGTCCTTGTCGAGGCGGTGCACGATGCCCGCGCGCGGCACCTGCCGCAGCGAGGACGCGTGCGCCAGCAACCCGTTCAGCAGCGTGCCGTCGGGATTGCCGGCGCCGGGATGGACGATCAGCCCGGCCGGCTTGTTGATCACGATCAGCTGCGCGTCCTCGAAGACGATGTCCAGCGCCATGCGCTGCGCCCTGGGCCTCGCCACGTCGGCCGCGGGCGGCGCGGTGAGCGCCACCGGCTCGCCGCCGATCGCTCTCGCGCTCGCGTCGGCGCGCGCGCCGCCGACCAGCACGTGCCCGCTCTTCAGCCAGGCCTGCAGCCGGTTGCGCGAGTATTGCGGGAACATTTTCGCCAGCGCGAGGTCCATCCGCAGCCCGCCGAGTTCCAGCGGCACCGCGGCCGACAGGACCGCGGGGGGCGCGTCCTCCCATTCGAATTCCTCCTCGGCGGTATAATTTTTGCCCATGAAACGCAGTTTACTTGCTCTGCTGGCCGCGCTCGCCGCCTCTTTCCTGCTGGGCGGCTGCGGCCTGCTGCCCACGCAGAAGGACGAGACCGTGGGCTGGTCGGCGCAGAAGCTCTACGCCGCTTCCCGGGAGGCGATGGAAGACAAGACCTACGACAAGGCGATCAAGTACCTGGAGAAGCTCGAGGCGCGCTATCCCTACGGGCGCTACGCGCAGCAGGCGCAGCTCGACGTCGCCTACGCCTACTGGAAGAACTTCGAGCGCGCCCCGGCGATCGCCGCCTGCGACCGCTTCATCAAGCTCTACCCGGGCCATCCCAACGTCGACTACGCCTACTACCTCAAGGGGCTGGTCAACTTCAACGAGAACTCGGGCATCTTCAGCATGCTCGACAACCCCGACATGAGCGAGCGCGACTCCAAGGGAACGCGCGAGTCCTTCGAGGCGTTCAAGGAGCTGTCGGCCCGCTTCCCGGATTCCAAGTACACGCCGGACGCGATGGCGCGCATGCGCTACCTGGTGAATACGCTCGCCGGCTACGAGGTGCACGTGGCGCGCTACTACATGAAGCGCGGCGCCTACGTCGCCGCCGCCAACCGCGCCCAGTTCGCCGTGAAAACCTATCCACAGGCGCCGGCGCTGGAAGAGGCGGTATTCGTCATGGTCAAGGCCTACGACGCGCTCGGCATGACCGACCTGCGCGATGCGGCCGACCGCGTCATGCGCACCAACTTTCCGAACAGCAAGTACCTCACCGGCAAGGTGACGCGCGACGTCCCCTGGTGGAAGCTCTGGGACCCTGAATGGTGATCAAAGCTTGATGTTTTCATCCGCGATGTAATCGCGGATCACCGACGCCACGTCGGCGTCGGGCTTGAAACCCATCTTGAGCGCGCGCGGCGTGCGGAAATTCACCGGCCAGGTTTTCACGATCGCCTGGATGCGCGCGTCGGCCTTGTAGACGACGCGCTTCGCCACCGCATCGCCCGCCACCTGGCGCATCGCCTCGACCATCTCCGCCACCGACGCGGTGATGCCCGGCAGGTTCAGCCAGCGCTGCGTGCCCCAGGCTTCGGGCGGCAGCTCCCAGGCGTGGATGAAAGCCTCGACGACTTTTCCCGGCGACAACAGCCACACGCCCGTCTCCGGCGCCACCGGGCACTCGGAAATCACGCCGTTCAGCGGCTCGCGCAGGATGCCGCTCGCGAACGACGAGGCCGCCGCGTTCGGCTTGCCCGCGCGCACCACGATGGTCGGCAGCCGCAGCGAGCGGCCGTCGATGAAGCCCTTGCGCGTGTAGTCGGTGACCAGGTATTCGCCGATCACCTTCTGCGCGCCGTAGGAGGTCTGCGGATTGGCGATGGTCGAATCGTCCAGCACCGGCGGCAGGTCGCCGCCGAAGGCCGCCACCGAACTCGTGTAGACCAGCCGCGGCGGCGATGCACCTTCCTTCCCGCACCTTCTCATCTGCTCCAGCAGCAGTTCCATGCCTTTCAGGTTGACGCGCATGCCGAGGTCGAAATCCGCCTCGGCGCCGCCGCTCACCACCGCGGCCAGGTGGAACACCGCGTCGATGTCCGGCGGACAGACGCTCGCGATGGTTTCGGCATTCGATACGTCGCCGGTGACCGCTTTTACTTTCTTCAGGCTCTCCACGCCGGGAGGAAAAGCGCCGTCCAGCAGGGTCATCGCGCTGATGGGCTTGCCGCCCAGCTGCCCGCGCGCAAGCAATGTTTTGGCGAGTTTGAAGCCGAGGAAGCCGCCGCCGCCGGTGATGAGTATTTTCATGCCGGGATTCTAGCGAAGAACGCCTGCACATCGGCCAGTTCGCGCGTCTGTTTCATCGGCGGCAGGCTGGCGCGGATGGTCCTGCCGTAGGCCTTCGTGTAGAGGCGCGGGTCGCACAGCACCAGCACGCCGCGGTCCGCCTCGTCGCGGATCAGCCGGCCGGCGCCCTGCTTGAGCTGCAGCACCGCCTGCGGCAGCTGAAAATCCATGAAGGGGTTGCCGCCCTCGGCGCGCAGCGCTTCGATGCGCGCGGCCAGCACCGGGTCGTCGGGCGGCGCGAACGGCAGCTTGTCGATGAGCACCACCGACAGCGCTTCGCCGCGCACGTCCACGCCCTCCCAGAACGAGGCCGCGCCCAGCAGCACCGCGTTGCCGAGCGCGCGGAAACGCACCAGCAGTTCGCTGCGCGGGCCGGTGCCCTGCACGAGCAGCGGGTACTCGATCCGGTCCTTGAGAAATTCATGCGCGCGGCGCAGCGCCCGGTGCGAGGTAAACAGCAGGAACGCGCGGCCGCGGCTCGCCTTGAGCACCGGCAGCGCCGCTTCCACCACCGCCTCGGTGTAGGCGGGATCGTTCGGGTCCGCGGGCAGGCCCTTGGGCGAGTAGAGCAGCGCCTGGCGCTGGAAATCGAAGGGACTGGACCAGGTGCGCGCGGCGGCGTCCTCGATGCCGAGTTCGCGCTTGAAATGCGAGAAATCCTCGCCCATCGCCAGCGTCGCCGAAGTGAATATCCAGGCGCGCGGATGGTCCAGCATCTGCTTGCGGAACAGCTCCGCCGGCACGAGCGGCGTGACGTGCAGCTGCACCGAATGGCCGAACACTTCCACCCAGCGCACTTCCTTCGCGGAGCCTGCTTCCCCCGGGTTTTCCCTCACGCGGGCGAGCAAGCCTGACGCGCCGGACGCGCGCCGCGCGCAGGCGCCCAGCCCTTCGGAGCGTTCGGCCTGCTCTGCGAGCGGCTTGTGCAGCGCCTCCAGCGCCTGCGCGAGCGACTGCAGCGCGTCCGGAAAACCCGCCTCCCGCAGCGCCTGGGTCCAGCCCAGGCGCGCGCCCTCTTTCGTGAAACACAGGCGCAGATCGCGTGCCGCCTTGTCGAGTTTCGATGCGATGCGGTCCAGCTCCGGCGAAGCCCCGCCCGCGGCGCGCAGTTCCATGCGCGCGTCGCGCGCGAGTTCGACCAGCTGCGCGCTGGACACGGTTTCGCCGAAGAACAGGCGCGCGGTTTCCGGCAGCTGGTGCGCCTCGTCGAAGATCACCGTGTTGCAGGAGGGCAGCAGCTCCGAGATGCCTTCGTCGCGCAGCGCCACGTCCGCGAAAAACAGGTGGTGGTTGACCACCACCACGTCCGCCGACAGCGCGTTCTTGCGCGCGCGCATGACGAAGCAGTCCTTGTATTTCGGGCACTCCTGGCCGAGGCAGTTCTCGCGCGTCGAGGTGGCGTGCTGCCACACCGGCGCGTCCTCGGGCACTTCCGCGAGGTCGGCTCGGTCGCCGGTCAGGGTGACGGCGGCGAAGCGCTCGATGCGGCGCAGCCGCGCGATGTCCTCGCGCGATTCGAGCCGTCCCTCCGACAGGGCGCGCTCCATGTGGTACAGGCAGACGTAGTTGGCGCGGCCCTTGAGCAGCGCCGCGACCGAGCCGGAGGCGAGCGCCTCGCGCACCGCCGGCAGGTCGCGGTCGTAGAGCTGGTTCTGCAGCGTCTTGGTGCCGGTGGAGACGATCACCTTGCCGCCCGCGAGCAGTGCCGGCACGAGGTAAGCGAAGGTCTTGCCGGTGCCGGTGCCCGCCTCGACCGCGAGCGCGCTGCCGGCCTCGATCGCGTCCAGGATCGCCTGCGCCATCTCGACCTGCTGCGCCCGTGGCCGATAGCCGTCGACCTGCGCGGCGAGCGGGCCGTCGGCGGCGAACACACGCGCCAGCGCGTTAGTAGTTGCTCTCAGAGTGGATATGCCCTAAATTACTTGAGTTATGGGTCGCAATCTACTGTTTTGTATTGCTTTTATGGTCCTGATTTCAGGATGCGCCGCCTTCGCACCCGCACCGCTCGCCCCCTCCGCACCGCCTGCGCCCCCGCCCCGCGCCGAACCTGCGGCGCGTGCGGCACATGCGGCACGTTCCGAAGCGCTGCTGCAGGCCCTGCTCGCCCTCGGTGTCGACTATCGCTACGGCGGCAACTCCCCGGTAACGGGCTACGACTGCAGCGGCCTGGTGGCGCACGTCTATCTCGAGGCCTGGAACATCCGCCTGCCCCACAACACGCTGGCGCAGAGTGAACGAGGGACGCCGGTCAGTCTAGCGGAACTGCAGGCGGGCGATCTCGTGTTCTACGACACGCAGAAGCACCCGTACTCCCACGTGGGCATCTATCTCGGCGACGGCAGGTTCGTGCACGCGCCCAAGTCCGGCGCACGCGTGCGCGTCGAATCCATCAAGAGCAGCTACTGGGCACCCCGTTTCAGCGGGGCGCGGCGCATCGAGCCCCCGCTCTAGTCATTCCTCCTTCAGGGAAAAGTCCACGGCAATCTCCAGCGTGAAGGCGCTGCCGCGCAGCGCGGGCGGCAGCGCGACCTTGGATTTCGCGG
>CAZPNH010000121.1:0-6041 GCA_964587635.1 uncultured Bordetella sp. | reverse complement strand
AAGAGCGCCAGGAAATATGCGTCGGTGTGGATGCCGGAAGGCTCGCCGCTGGCGGTGCACACGCAGCGGCAAACGGATTTATTGAAGGATTTTCTTTCACGGGGAAAAATATCCGTCGAGTACGCGATGCGCTACGGCGAGCCCACAATCGCGGACGGGCTGAAAAAGCTCTCCGCCTGCAAGAAAATCGTCGTGCTGCCCCTCTACCCACAGTATTCCCGCAGCACCACGGAGAGCATCCGGGACGTGATCGGCGCGACCCCGATGATCGAAAGCTTTCACGACCATCCCGCCTATATCGCCGCGCTGGCGGCCGGCGTGCAGCGCCACTGGGCGGCGCATGGCAGGGGTGAAAAACTGGTGATGAGCTTTCACGGCCTGCCGAAACGCTCGGTGGACCAGGGCGACCCATACCGGGGACAGTGCATCGCCACCGCCAAGATCCTCGCGGGGTCCCTGCGCATTGCGCCGGCCGACTACCTGGTCACCTTCCAGTCGCGCTTCGGCGCAGCGGAATGGCTGCAGCCCTACACCGAAACCTCCCTGGTCGCGCTGGCGCGTCAGGGCCTGAAGCGCGTGGACGTGGTCTGTCCCGGATTCGTCTCGGACTGCCTGGAAACGCTGGAGGAAATCGCCATCGAGGCCCGGCGCGCCTTCCTGGGCGCGGGCGGCAGCGAATTCCATGCGCTGCCCTGCCTGAACGAAGCGCCCGAGTGGATCGAGGCGCTCGCGAAAATCGCCGCTAGCCCTGCTCAGCGAGGCGCTGGTTAGCCTGCATCAGGCGCTCGATCAGCACGCGCATGAACGCCTTATTGAAGCCCACCTGGCAGGCGTCGGTGGCGGCGCGCAGCGCGGCCGCCTTGATCTCGATCACCGTGACCTCGCCCTGCGCGGTGATGGTCGTGGTGCGCCGCTCCAGGCTGTCGGTGAAATAGAGGATCTCGCCGAAGCAGCCGCCCGGCTTGATGGTGTTCAGCCGCGCGCCCGAGAGCGTCACGCTCACTTCGCCCGAAATCAGCAGGTAGAAGCTGTCGCCCTGGTCGCCTTCGCGGATGATCACCGTGCCGGCGGCCACCTTCTTCCAGCTGCCGATGCGCACCACCTCCCACAGCGCCACGTCGCCCATGCCCTGCAGGAAGGGCATCTGCCGAAGTTCGTTGAATTTTTCCGAGTCCGACAGCGAAGCGCCGATCAGGCGCAGCGCGCTGAAGGCCTGGCTCAGGTCCTTGCCGAAATCGAGCCATGAGCCGTAGCGCTGCGCCGGATCCTTGCGGATCGCGGTCATGACGATCTGGTCCAGCAGTTCCGGCAGCTCCGGGCGCAGGGTGATGGGCCGCGGCGGTTCGGTGTTGAGGATCGCGTATATGAGCGATTCCTGCGTGGTCGCCTGGAACGGCAGGCGCCCGGTGAGCAGGCGGTACATGGTCACGCCCAGCGAATAGATGTCGGTCTGGTGCGTGAGCGGCGCGATGCGCACCTGTTCGGGCGACATGTAGCCGGGCGAGCCCACGCCGCTGATCTGCGTGGTGTCGTGCGCGAAATGCTGCTGGAACGAGGCGCCGAAGTCGCTCACCTTGGTCTCGCCGGCGGTCGACAGCAGGATGTTGCCGGGCTTGATGTCGCGGTGGATGACGCCGTGCTGGAAGGCATACTCCAGCGCGCGGATGCACTTGAAGATGATCTCCACCACCTTGCCGAGCGGCAGCAGGTTGGTCACGCTGGCGTAGGCGTCCAGCGTCGGGCCGGGGACGTACTCCATCACCACGTAGCTGTAGTCGGGCTCGGCCACCGCGTCGAGGATCTCGACGATGTGGGGATGGTTCAGCTTGCCGGCCAGCGACGCCTCGGCGAGAAAGGCCTTGTGCGTCATGCGCTCGGTCTGCGGGTCGGTGTGGCGGTCGAACAGGAACACCTTGATCGCCACCTCGCGGTCGCCGAAGGGATCGCGCGCGAGGAACACGCGGCTCGTCGCGCCCATGCCGATCTCGCGGATGATCGCGTACTTGCCTAGCCGCGACTGCGGCGCGAAGCGCGCGCCGGCGGCGCCGCGGCTGCCGATGGGGCTGGCGGCGGGCGGCGTCACTGCCCGCCGCCCTTAATGTAGCCGGCGATGTGCTGCAGCAGCTCTGCTTCGGGATAAGGCTTGCCGAGGAACACGTTGACGCCCAGCTCCGCCGCCTGGTTGCGGTGCTTGTCCGCGGTGCGCGAGGAAATCATGATGATCGGCACGCCGCGCGTGTGCGGGTCGCCGCGCAGGTTGCGCGTCAGGTCGAAGCCGTCCATGCGCGGCATCTCGATGTCCACCAGCATCACGTCGGGCAGCGCGTCCTTCATCTGCGCGAGCGCGTCCAGGCCATCCTTGGCCGTCAGCACCTGGTAGCCCTCGCGCTCCAGCAGCCGGCTGGTGATCTTGCGCACCGTGAGCGAGTCGTCCACCACCATCACCACCGGCGCGGCGGGCGCGGCTACCGCCACCGGCGCCGTCAGCGCGGCCGTGCGCTCGGTCGCGGCGCGCGCGCGCTGCACCAGCTGGACCGGATTGACGATCAGCACGATCCTGCCGTCGGCGAGCACCGTCGCCCCGGCCACGCCGGGCACGCGCGCGAGCTGCGGGCCGATGCTCTTGACCACGATTTCCTGCTGGCCGAGCATTTCGTCGACGTGCAGCGCGATGCGCTGCACGCCGCTGCGCAGCAGCAGCACCGAGTTGTAGCTCTGCACGGTGGCCGCGCCCGCGCCGACCAGCTGCGCCAGGCCGTAGAGCGGATAGCGGCGATCCTGGAATTCGATGGACTGCGCTTCGTAACGCTCGGCCAGGGCTTCGGCCTTGAGGCGCAGCACCTGCTCGACCATCGCGGCCGATACCGCGAGCACGCTGCCGCCGGCGCGCGCCAGCACCGCCTGCGTCACCGCCAGCGTGAGCGGCAGGTAGAGCGTGAACGTGGTGCCGCGGCCGCGCTCGCTGGCGGTTTCGATGCGCCCGCCGATGGCGCTGATTTCGTTGCGCACCACGTCCATGCCGATGCCGCGCCCGGAGAGTTCGGTCACCGCGCCGGCGGTCGACAGCCCGGAGACGAAAATCAGCTGGGCCAGTTCGGCGTCGGTGGCCTCCTGGCCGGGCTGCAGCAGGCCCCTGTCCTCCGCCTTGCGCCGCAGCCGGTCGAGATCGAGGCCCGCGCCGTCGTCGCTCACCACCAGCGCGATCTCGTTACCCTCCTGGCGCAGGCTGACGAGGATGCGCCCCGCTTCCGGCTTGCCCGCCGCGGCGCGCTCGGCCGGCATCTCCAGGCCGTGCGCGAGCGCGTTGCGCAGCATGTGCTCGAGCGGCGCGCCGATCCGTTCCAGCACGCTGCGGTCCATTTCGACCTGGCTGCCCTCGATGTGCAGCTCGGCCTTCTTGTCCAGCTCGCGCGTGCTCTGGCGCACGATGCGGTAGAGCCGCTCGTCGAGGATCGAGAACGGCACCGCGCGCATGCGCATCAGTTCCTGCTGCACGTCGCGGCTGGTGCGCGCCTGGTGCGTCAGCGCGGCGTCGGTCTCGCCCAGGTTCTTGCTGAGCGACTGCTGGATCGAGGCGGCGTCGTGCAGGCTCTCGGCCATCAGGCGCGTGAGTTCCTGCAGGCGCGTGTAGCGGTCGAATTCGAGCGGGTCGAAGTCGCGATTGCGCTCCTCCAGTTCCGTCTTGCGCGCGCGCATCTGGCTGTCGGCCTGGATCTCCACCTCCCGCAGCTGGCTGCGCAGGCGGGAAATGCTTTCGCTCAGGTCGGCGATGGACTGCTTGACCGCGCGCAGCTCGGCTTCGACGCGCGAGCGCGCGATGCTCACCTCGCCGGACTCGTTGATCAGGTGATCCAGCGTATCGGCGTTGATGCGCAGCATCGCCGCCGGGCTGGGCAGCGGCGCTTCGGCGCGCGGCGCCTCGGGGGCCGCCGCCGCGGCCGGCTGCGCCTGCGCCTCGGGCTCCGGGCCGGCCGCCATGCGCTCCAGGTCGAGGCTCAGGCGGTCCATCTTCTCTTCCAGCTCGACGAACAGCGAGGCGGGCACCGGCCCCGCCTCGAGCGCCGCCTCGATGCGGCTCTCCATGACGTGGGTGAGTTCCCCCAGGCGGATGGCGCCCGCCATGCGCGCGCTGCCCTTCAGCGTATGCAGGGCGCGCTGCAGCGACTGCAGCACCTTCTCGTCGTCGGGACGCGCCTTCCAGTCGCGCAGGTCGCTGCCGATGAGCGGCAGCAGGTTCTGCGCTTCCTCGAGGAAAATCGGCAGCAGCTGCGGATCGATGTCGTCGCGCATCACCCGTTGCGCGCGGCCTCCCGCCGCGGCGGCTGTCCCGGGCGCGGCAGCGGCGGCGGGCGCGGGCTGGGAAGCCGGCGCGGGCTTGGGCGGCGCCGGCTGCGCGAGCAGGCGCGCCGTCAGTTCGCGCAGCGCGCGCTCCTGCCTGCCGGGCAGCGCAGGCGCCTCGCGGCGCGCCACCGACTCGAGGCGGTCGGTCAGGCCCTCGATGGCTTTCTTGACGATCTTGGCATCCTTCAGCTCGGTGCTCTGCGCGGCGAACGGCATCCACTGCTCCAGCGCCGCCGCCAGGGAGGCAATCGGCGCGAAGCCCGCGGTGTTCGAACTGCTGGCGAGCGTGTGCGCCGCGCGCACGAATTCGCGCGTCACTTCCCCGGGCGCGCCGCGCCATGACTTGTACTGCTCCGTGAGTGTGCCGAGATGCTGGCGCGCCTCCTTCATGTAGATCTCGTACATGTGCGGCGCGAGGAACGTCGTGCCGATCACCACCATGTCCGAGACCGCCGTGACCTCCGTAAAGATCGGATCCAGCGCGGGCGTCGGAGGCGGCGGCGCAGCCGCCGCCGGCGCCCCCGCCGGTTCCGCCGTGCGCAGCTTGGTGGCCAGCTCCACGATGTCGCGCGCGTCGATTTCCCCCTTCAGCGTGTGCTCCCGCAGCTGCGCGATCCAGCCGCCGAAAGCCTTGCTCGCCCGCGCGATCAGTTCGAGCAGGTCCGGGCTGGCGGGCCAATTCTTCTGCAGCCAGCGGTTCATCACCTGCTCGACTTCCCAGGCCACCTCGCCGAGGTCCATCAGGCCCACCATGCGTCCGCTGCCCTTGAGGGTGTGGAAGCCGCGCCGGATGGTGTTGAGCAATTCCAGGTCCTGCGGCTGGGCGCGGCTCTTGGCGAGTTCGCTCTCGATGGTACCGAGCACCTCGCCCGCCTCTTCGAGGAACACGCCGAGCAGCTCCGCGTCCACCGCGGGGCGCGCGGGCGCCGCTTTTTCCGGCACTACCATCCGCAGCGTCTTGTCGGCTGCCGCCGGCGGGGCGTGCGTCGCGCTCGCGCTGCTCGTCGCCGCTTTCTTGATTGCGGCCGCCGACAGCACTACCGTCGAATCCAGGCTGCGCTCCTCCACCGGGATGTGCGCCTTGTCGTAGCGGCGGAAAAACAGGTCGATCGCGTGCTCGGCCGGCTCGCGCCCATGCAGGCAGGGTTCGAGGAAAATGCCGATGCTGCTCAGCCCTTCCGCGATCCAGTCCATGTCGCCGGCGGTGCCGGCATAGTCCGGCGCCGAGCATTGCCCGATCAGGCGTTCGCAGAGCGCGAGCACCCGCGCCGTCGGCTCGAAGCCCAGCACCATCAGCGCGCCGTGGATCTGCCGCAGGTAGGGGCGCAGTTCCCGCAAGCTGCCGCGCTTGGAGGCGTCGCGCGCGAAGCCATCCAGCACCTGCTCCACGTGCTGCAGGTTGGCGGCGATTTCCTTGGCCACCTTCGCGCGCAGCTGCAGCGCGCCGATCTGCTCGCTCAGGTCCGCGCGCAGCCCGGCGGGCGGCGCTCCCGAGGACTTGCCCATGGCGGCATCGAGCAGCCAGCCGCCCATGATGCCGATCTGCTGCTCGATGTCGGCGGGCGGGCTGGTGAAGTGGTCGATGACGCTTTCGATCAGCAGGAACGCGGACGCCATCTCGATCACCATGAACTGGCTCTGGCGCGGAACCGCGTCGGGCAGATGCTTGGTCACCAGCGCGATCGCATCCAGCAGCTTGG
>CAZPNH010000120.1:0-6049 GCA_964587635.1 uncultured Bordetella sp. | reverse complement strand
CGAGGCGGTGAGCTCGATCGCCTCGGCGGTCGAATTGCCGCCGGTGCCGGCGATGATCGGGATGCGGCCCCTGGAGTGCTCGACGGCGACGCGGATCAGCTCCTTGTGCTCGTCGAAATCCACCGTCGGCGATTCGCCCGTGGTGCCCACGACGACGACGCCGTCGGTGCCTTCGGCGATGTGCCAGTCGATCAGCTTGCGGAAGCGGGCGATATCCAGCCGCCCGTCTTCCAGCATCGGGGTGACGATCGCGACCAGACTGCCTGTAATCATGTGTCCAACTCCATCGAATAGCACTTGACGGGCGATTTTAGCCTTTTGCCGCCCGCATGGCACAAAGTCGTTGAATCATCGCGGGTTTTGGCTCCCTCACTTCCCCCTCCTCAAAGGCCTTTACGGTCAAACCTTTGAATGTTTCCAGCAATTCTCCCGGGCGCAGCAGGAACCCGGGGTTGGAGGGCTTCCCGAAGCGTTCGTTCCCCAGCATGAAGGTCTCATAGATGAGAACCCCGCCCGGCGCCAGCGAGGCGGCGAGCGTGGGAAACAGGGGACGGTACAGGTAGTTCGTGACCACGATCCCCTCGAAGCGCTCGCCGGGCAGCGGCCAGGGACTGCCGTTCTCCAGGTCGGCCTGTATGAAACGCGCGCCGGCGATCACCTGGGGCTCGCGGTCGATGGCGACGACTTTGAATTTCCGCTCCAGGAAGAATTTCGCGTGACGACCGCTGCCGCAAGCCACGTCGAGCACCGTGCCGCACGCGACCAGCGGCGCCCAGCGCTCGACCCACGCGGATGGCGCCGCGATGCCGTGATCCTTCATGCCCGGGTTTGCTTCAGAACTTGGCCGACACCCTGAGGCCGATGCAGGCCAGCGAATAGATCCAGACCAGCGCGCCCGACTCGAAGTAAACCCAGTCGAGCGTCTCGACCAGCCGGGGATTCATCTGCCGGAGGGACAGCGGCGCGGTCGCGTTGTCGTAGATCAGCCAGAAGCCGGCCAGGAAGAGGAACACGACGGCCCAAATCACGCCGGCGCTGGCGAAGTACAGCAGGAAGCCGCCGGCGCCGTTCGCCATCACCAGGTAGAGCAGTTCGTTCCAGGCGAAGCGCTTGCGGTAGGTGTCGCGGAACTTCGCCTCCGCCTCCCGCTCGCTGGTGAGCCACTCGCGCGTGGTCTTTTCAGGCCCAAGCGGCGGCAGGTTGAGGCTGCATTTGGTCCTGCCGATGGCGAAAAATACCAGCGTGAACACGGCCCACGGCAAGAACACCCACATCACGGGCACGACTTCCAGCGCTGACGGCGGGGGCAGGTCCATGTAACGGATGACCAGGCCAAACGGCAGGTTCATGCGAAGCTATTTTAGCGATTCGAGAAACTGCCGGACCGTTCCGGCGAGCTGCGCTTCCCGGTCAACGTAGAAGTGATCTGCGTCCTTGATCATCACCTGGGCCGACCCCGGGATCGCGTTGAGCTTCAGCCGCCGGCGCCAGTCGGCGCGCCGCACGCTGAGCAAGTCCTTTTCGCCGTACAGGTCGAGCACGGGCACCTTGACGTTGCCCATGCGCCCGAAGTCGCCGGAGAGCCCCAGGCAGACCCAGGCGGCGAACGGCGCGCCCGGCATGCGCTCGAAATACACGTTCGCCATGCGCGAGCCCATGCTGTGGGAAAGCAGCACCGGCCGCGGAAAACCCTTCGCAGCCAGCCAGACCGCGCCCGCCTGGATGCGCGCCGCCGCCTCCGGAAAGACCGCCGGGTATTCGTCGGGTGCCGCGTCCGACGCTAGCACCGGCATCTGGATCGAGAGCGTGGCGTAGCCCATGTCCGCCAGCGTCGTGCGCAGGATGCCGATCACGCTGTGGTCCGGATGCACGCCCAGGCCATGCACCAGCAGGATGGCTGTCTTTGCCGTTTTATTTTCCGTATACAGGCCCAGAAACTCGCGCCCGGAAGGCAGCTTCAACCGCACCGCGTCGCCAACGACCAGGTTGGGCATCACTTCGGCGGCCCAGCGCTTCTCGCGCTCGTAGTCCTGCGCATGCGCGCCGAGCGCGGCCAGCAGGCAAGCAAGAAGTAAAAGCCTCACTTCCTGCGCGCGAACCAGTACAGGGGAATGCCGGCCAGCATCACCAGCAGCCCGGCGAGCACCAGGCTGCCGAATTTCGGGCCGTAGTGCGGATTGAAGACGTAGTCGACGGCCTTCCACAGCATGAACCCGCACATGGCGCAGAAAATCAGCGGAACCACGGGATAGAGCGGAACCTTGAATTCGCCGCCCGCCCTGTCTTTGTACCTGAGGATGAAAAGCGTCACGCCGGTCAGCAGGAAGAAGGTCCAGAACACGGGCGCGGTGTAGGCCACCATGGCGTCGAACCCGTCCCTGGCGGTCACGGCCGCCGCCGCGATCAGGACCAGGGTGATGGCCGCCTGCAGCACGAGCGCGTTGGCGGGCGTGCTGCCGCTTTCGCGCCAGTTGCCCAGCTTCTCGAACAGAACAAAATCGCGCCCCATGGCGAAATTGGTGCGCGCGCCGGTGAACACCGCCGCGTTGATGGTGGTCAGCGCCGAGACGCAGACGATGAACGACAACAGCACCGCGCCCTTGTCGCCCGCGACCAGGCGCATCACATCGGCGCCGACGGCCTTCGAACCTGCGACACCGCCCTGCCCCAGCGCGGCCAGGTAGCCGATGTTGACCAGCAGGTAGAGAACGGTGACCGCCACGATGCCGCCCGCCAGAATCCTGAGCATGTTGCGGCGCGGCTCCTGCACTTCGCCCGCCAGGTACGCCGCCTCGTTCCAGCCGCCGAAGGTGAAGAGCACGAACATCATGGCGAACAGGAAGTCTCCGCCGCCGGCGCCCGGCGCTGCCGGCCCGGGCGCGCCGCCGGACAGCATGCCGGCGACGGCGAGGAACAGCAGGCCCGCGATGAGCGCGATTTCCATCAGCTTCTGCAGGTTCTTCGATTGCCGCGTGCCGGCAAGATTCAGCAGCGTCAGCGCGGCGACCGACAGCGCCGCGTAGATCGCCGCGCTCTGCTCGCCCAGCCGGACGATCTCGCTGGCGTACTCGCCGAACACGAAAGCGACCGCGGCGATGGCGCCTGTCTGGATCACGGTCATGCGCGACCACGCGAACAGGAAGGCGGTGCCGCGGCCCAGGCCGTGCGCGAGAAAACTGTATTCGCCGCCCGTTTCCGGATAGCGGGAGGAGAGCTCCGTGTAGACCAGCGCGCCGCACAGCGACACCACGCCGCCGAGCAGCCAGGCGAACAGGAATTCCAAGCCGCCCGAGGTATTCCCCGCGACGATCGACGGCGCCTTGAAGATGCCGACGCCGATCACCATCCCGACGTTGAGGAATATGCCGTCGGTCACCGACAGGAGCTGCTTCGGCGCAGCGCTCACGGCAGGCGCGTGGCCGTCCAGGGGATGGTCCGGCTGTTCTCGCCGTCCGAGACGCGGATATCGCCCTCGATCCTGCCGTCGACGACCCTGCCGCGGAACAGCGTGTTGAATCCCCTGCCGCTCACCATGCCGGTGATGGCCATGCGGATTTCCTCGCCGCGCAGCCGCGCGCCGCGCACCACCATCGGATTGCCGCTGGCGCGCGCGTCCACGTCCAGCATCTGGTACTTCTGCGTGATGCTGAACTGCCACTGGCCGCCGAATTCGCCCATGTCGGAGACCCACTTGCCGCGCGCATCCGCCGGGATGATCCAGAGGAAGATGCGCGACCGGCCGAGCGGGCCGACCATTTTCTCCGCCAGCGCAAGCTCGATCATTTCATCGAAGGGCCAGGGGCCCAGGTCGTAGTCGTGCGAGACGATGCGCGCGCCCGGCTTGAGCTGCGCGATGAAGCGCGGCACGAGCTGCAGGTTCACTTCGGGCAGCAGGTACATCGTCACCACATTCACACCGCGCAGGTCGGTCTCGAACAGGTCCTTGACCTCGAACGCCGCCAGCGACTCCACGCCGGCGCGCTTGGCGTTCTCGGTGGCGAGCTTCACCAGCCGCGGGTCGATGTCCACGCCGTAGCCCTTGGCGCCGAAGCGCTTGGCCGCCTCGATTACGATGCGCCCGTCGCCCGATCCCAGGTCCACCAGCCGCTCGCCCGCCTTCGGCTGCGCGAGGTAAAGCATGCGCTCGACCACCGCGTCGGGCGACACCACGAACGGCGTCGTGCCGTCGTCCCAGGCACACGCCTGCGCGCAGAACAGCATTGAGATAAGAAACAATCGCATGCGGGTAAAATCCTTCCTCGCGCCCCGGTAGCTCAGTGGATAGAGCAGCCCCCTCCTAAGGGGCAGGTCGCACGTTCGATTCGTGTCTGGGGCGCCAATCGCGCTGACTCTTTTGTTTTTTGGAGTTTAGATGGTTTTTCACGGCAAATGGTACGACGAGGTAAATGTCGGAGAGCGCTTCGGCGCCAGCCTCACGGTGACGGAGACGCACATCGTCCTCGGCGCGGGCATGTTCGGTGATTTCAATCCGCTGCACACGGATGAGGAATTCTCGAAGAAATCGCTGTTTCGCGGCCGCGTGCTGCACGGCCCCTTCACCAGCGCCCTGATTTCTTCCCCGGTCGGGATGTATTTCGGCGGCACGGCGATCGCTTATCTCGAACACTCTTGCCGCTTCAAGACGCCGGTGCGCGCCGGCGACACTATCACGACCAGCTGGACGGTCACCGGCAAGGCCGACAAGCCCAAGCACAAGGGCGGCATCATCGAGATGAGCGCGGTGGCGAACAATCAGCGCGGCGAAGTCGCCGTCGAGGCGGAAGGCAAGATCCTGGTGGCGCGCAAGCCCGGCTGACGGCCGCGCTGCTGTTACCCGCTACTGTTCCTGCTTCGCCTGCTCGCGCTTGCGTAGCTCTTTCCGCTGCACCTTGCCGGTGGTGGTCATGGGCAGCGCGTCGATGAACTCGATCTCGCGCGGATACTCGTAGGGCGCCAGCCGCCCGCGCACGTGGTCCTGGATCTCGTCGATGAGCTTCTGCGAGGCCTTCTCGCCCGGCTGCAGCACGATGAACGCCTTCACGATGTGGCCGCGCGTCGCGTCGGGCTTGCCGATCACCGCCGCGTTGGCGACCGCCGGATGCTTGACGAGGCAGGATTCGATTTCCGCCGGGCCGATGCGGTAGCCCGAGGACTTGATGACGTCGTCCGAACGCCCCTGGTACCAGAGGTAGCCGTCTTCATCCATGCGCCCCTGGTCGCCGGTGCAGCCCCAGTCGCCGATGAATTTCTCTTTGGTCGCACCGGGGTTCTTCCAGTACTCGAGGAAGAACACCGGATCCTTGTTCTTCCTGACCGCGATCTCCCCCAACTCCCCCGCGGGAACCTGCACGCCCTTTTCGTCGATGACCGCGACCTCGTGGCCCGGATAGGGACGCCCGATCGAACCGGGTTTCACCGGCCACGCCGCCTGGCAGTTGCCCACCACGTAGTTGATCTCGGTCTGGCCGAACATTTCGTTGATGGTCACGCCCAGCTGCTCGCGCGCCCACTCGATCACCGTGACGCCGACCGATTCGCCGGCGCTCATGATGGAGCGCAGGTTGAGGCCGTACTTTTTCTTCGGTTCCGGCACCGCCTTCATCATCAGCTTGAGCGCGGTCGGGAACAGGAACGAATTGCGGACGCCGTATTTTTCGAGCAGGTAGTAGGCCTTCTCCGCGTCGAAGCGCCCGCGGTAGCCGAGGATCGGAATGCCGAAATTCCAGCTCGGCAGCAGCGCATCGAACAGCCCGCCCGCCCAGGCCCAGTCCGCCGGCGACCAGAACATGTCGCCGGGCTGCGGGAAGAAGTCGTGCGAATAGAGGAATCCCGGCAAATTGCCGATGAGCAGGCGGTGGCCCTGCAGCGCGCCCTTGGGCGGTCCCGTCGTGCCGCTGGTGTAGATGATGAGCGCGGGATCGTTCGCGAGGGTTTTTTCACAGGAAAAATCAGAAGAGGATCGAAGCGCCAGATCCTCGTAGCCATGAACCCCGGTCTCCCTCGCACCGCCGACCCCGATGACATGCTTCAGCTCCGGCAGCTTGTCCTT
>CAZPNH010000119.1:0-6057 GCA_964587635.1 uncultured Bordetella sp. | reverse complement strand
AAAAACCGGAATTACCATGGATTCCGCCGTTTGAATCGGCTTATCTTCAGCCGTGTGCGGCGGTTAATACGCCATCGATGGCGGTCCGCGGCAACGCATATGACCGAGATTGTCCCAGGGGGTCTTAAACCATGATTCGCGATTTCAAGCTGCTTTTGCTTGGTTCCTGCTGCCTGGCCGTGACGGCTTGCGCGGCACCGAACCGTGAGCCCGATCTTTCGAACATCAAGTCCAACGTCGACCAGACCCGCGAAGGTGACTTCGGGGACTTCCTCTACAATTTGGTCGAAGCCGAGGACAAGGCGCGTCTCGAGGCCGAATTGAAGGGCAAGCTCGAGGAGGAGCGCAAGGCGCGCGAGGACGCGGAACGGCGCGCGCGCGAAGTCGCGGAGCAGACGCGCCGCGAGATCGAGGAGAAGGCCAAGCGCGACGCCGAGGAGCTGCGCCAGCGCCTCGAGGCCGAAATGAAGGCCAAGCTCGAGGAGGAGCGCAGGAAGCACGAGGAGGAAGACAGGAAGCGGCGCGAGGAAGACGAGCGCCGCCGCAAGGAGGAAGACGAGCGGCGCGCCAAGGAAGACGCCGAACGCCGGGCCCGCGAGGAAGCGGACCAGAAGCGCCGCGAGGAGGAAGACCGCCGGCGCAAGGAAGAGGATGAACGCAGAGCCAAGGACGACGCAGAGCGTCGTGCCAGGGAAGAGGCGGAGCGGCGGGCGAAAGAGGAGGCGGACAAGAAGCGCCGCGAAGAGGAGGAGCAGAAGCGGCGCGCGGAGGAGGAGGCCCGGCGCAAGGCCGATGAGGAACGGCGCGCGAAGGAAGACGCCGAGCGCAAGGCCAGGGACGACGCGGAACGCCGTGCCAAGGAGGAAGCCGACAGGAAGCGCCGCGAAGAGGAAGAGCAGAAGCGGCGCGCGGAGGAGGAGGCCCGGCGCAAGGCCGACGAAGAACGGCGCGCGAAGGAAGATGCCGAGCGCAAGGCCAAGGACGACGCTGAGCGTCGTGCCAAAGAGGAGGCCGAGCGCCGCAACCGCGAGGAGTCGGAACGTAAGGCGAAGGAAGAGGCGGAACGTAAGGCAAAAGAAGAGGCAGAGGCGAAAGCGCGTGCCGCCCAGACCACGTCTTCGCCCACCATAAAACCTGTGCCGCCCCCGCCCGCGCCGCCGCCGGCCGGCGACATCGGCGATTCGCTGCTGGCCGACCTGGACTCCTTCACCCAGCGGGAAGACGAAGAGGCCAAGCTGAAGGAAGAGGCGGAACGCGAGGCCAAGGAAGAGGCCGCGCGCAAGGCCAAGGCGGAAGCCGAGCGAAAGGCAAAGGACGAGGCGGAGCGTCGTGCAAAGGAAGAGGCGGACAGGAAGCGGCGCGAAGAGGAAGAGCGCCGCGCGAAGGAGGAGGCCGAGCGCAAGGCGAAGGAAGAGGAGGAGCAGCGCAAGCAGGAGGAGGCCGAGCGCAAGCGCAAGGCGAAGGAGGCGCTCGCCGCCAAGCAGGCCGAGGAGAAGGCGAAGGCCGCGGCGGCGGCGCAGCGCGCGGGCGCGGCGGTGGCGGCCAAGAGCGCGGCCAAGAAGAAGATCGCGGATGACGACGACATCGATGTCTCGGACGACGACATCGACATGGACGACATCAAGCGCGACGAGAAGGTCCTGGCGAAAACCGCGCGCAAAGCGGCGCTGGAGCAGCCTTCGGTCGCCTCGGTCACCGCGCAGCGGCCGAAAAAATGGGGCAAGCCCGTGGCCATCGCGCTGTTCGTGCTGCTGATCGGCGCGCTCGGCCTGCTGCAGGTGATGCCGATTTCCACCGCCGAGTACGAAAAAGCGGCCTCGGAGGCCATGGGGGCGCCGGTGAAAATCGGTTCGGCGCACCTTTCCGTGATCACCGGGATCGAAGTCAGGTTCGAAGGCGTTTCAGTCGGCGACGCGGTGAAGATCGGGCTGGTGCGCGGCTTCCCGGAAGTCGGCTCGCTGTTCGGCGAGAAGAAGGCTTTCAGCCGCATCGAGCTGGAAAAGGTCTCGGTATCGCAGTCGCAGCTCGCCGATGCCGTGCTGGGAAAAATCGCCGGCGACAGCTTCCGTGTCGGGCGGGTGGTGATCAAGCAGGCCAGGCTCGACGGGCCGCTGGCGCTGCCGCCGATGGACATCGAGGCCACGGTGTCGGGCGACGGCTCGCTGCAGTCGGTGAAGCTGAACGGCGGCGACAAGCTGAGCGTGCAGCTGTCGCCCAAAGGCAATGAGATCGGCTTCGAGATCAGCGCGGGCAGCCTGGCGCTGCCTTTCGTACCGGCGCTGACGCTGCTCGACTTCAGCATGAAGGGCACGGCCAACCGGCAGGGCGTGACGACTTCCGAGTTCGACGGTCGCGCCTACGACGGCGTGATCAGCGGCACGGCCAAGATCCGCTGGGGTGCGACCTGGAGCGTCGACGGCGAACTGCGCTCGCGCGCCGTGAAAGTCGCGGTATTCGCGCCGGCGCTGGTATCGGAGGGCAAGGTCGAGGGGCGCGCCGCCTACTCGATGAGCGGCGCCACGCCGGCCAGCCTGTACGAAAGCGCGCGGATACAAGGCGAGTTCAAGATCGAGCAGGGCGTGCTCGGCAGCTTCGACCTGACGCGCGCGCTGCAGACGGGCGGCGCGCAGACCAGCGGACGGACCATCTTCTCCGAGCTGACCGGGCAGGGCGTCTACGACAAAGGCGCGATCCAGATCCGCAACGCTTCCATCACGGCGGGCGCGATGAACGCGGGCGCGAGCCTGGACGTGGACGCCGGCGGCGCGCTGTCGGGCCGCGTGGTCGCCGACGTGAAGACGCCCAACCAGACGCTGCGCGCCACGCTCAACATTTCGGGCAAGGTCCAGGACCCCGTGATCAGGAAGTGAAGGCCACCGTTCTCAGGTTCCGCGGCGCGCGCGCGTTGTCGGACTTCCGCCTCGCCAAGCTGTTACCCGAACTGAAGAAAGCGCATCCCGCGGTGCGCGGTGCCGCGGCCGAGTTCTGGCATTTCGTCGAAGCCGACGGCGAGCCGGGCGCCGCCGAAAAGAGCCTGCTCGAGCGCCTGCTGCGCTATGGCACGCCGCCCGCGGGCGATCCGGCCGGCGAACCGTTTCTCGTGGTGCCGCGGCTGGGCACCATTTCCCCCTGGTCGTCCAAGGCGACCGACATCGCGCGCAACTGCGGACTCGGCGGCGTGCGCCGGATCGAGCGCGGCATATTGTTTTCCGTTTCCTCGAAGGGAAAAATCGACCGCGAGCGGATCGGCGCCCTGCTGCACGACCGCATGACCGAAAGCGTGCTCGGCTCGCTGGACGAAGCCGACGGCCTGTTCCGCCACGTCACCCCGCGCCCTTTGGGCAGCGTGCCGCTGCGGCAGCTGGCCGAGGCCAACACGCGCCTCGGCCTGGCCCTGAGCGAAGACGAAATCGCCTATCTGCGCGACGCCTACCAGACGCTCGGCCGCGATCCGACCGACGCCGAGCTGACCATGTTCGCGCAGGCCAATTCCGAACACTGCCGCCACAAGATCTTCAACGCGAGCTGGATCGTCGACGGCGACCGGAAGGACCAGTCGCTGTTCGCCATGATCCGCCATACGCACGCGGCAAATCCGCAGGGGACGGTACTGGCCTATTCCGACAATGCCGCGATTGTCGAGGGTGCCGCTGGCAAGCAGTTCTTCCCTGGAACCGACGGTGTATACCGTTCAAAAGAAAACCTCATACATTTCGTCGCCAAGTGCGAAACCCACAACCACCCGACCGCGATCTCGCCGTTTCCCGGCGCCGCGACGGGGGCGGGCGGCGAAATCCGCGACGAGGGCGCGACCGGGCGCGGCGCGAAGCCCAAGGCGGGGCTGGTCGGCTACTCGGTCTCCAGCCTGCGCATTCCGGGCGCGCTGCAGCCCTGGGAGAATGCCGATTACGGCCGCCCTGGGCGGATCGTCTCCGCGCTGCAGATCATGA
Source organism: uncultured Bordetella sp. (assembly GCA_964587635.1). Lineage (GTDB taxonomy): Bacteria > Pseudomonadota > Gammaproteobacteria > Burkholderiales > SG8-39 > RBG-16-66-20. Next base: position 2,107 of record CAZPNH010000119.1, on the reverse strand, counting down.
CCGAAGCGCCGATCGGCGCCGCCGCGTTCAACAACGAATTCGGCCGCCCCAACCTGGCCGGCTATTTCCGCACTTTCGAACAGGAAGTCGGCGGCGCGCAGCGCGGCTACCACAAGCCCATCATGCTGGCGGGCGGGCTCGGCAATATTTCGGCGGACAACTGCCTGAAGAGGGAGTTCGAGGAAAAATCATTGCTGATCCAGCTGGGCGGGCCGGGCATGCTCATCGGCATGGGCGGCGGCGCGGCGTCCTCCATGCGTTCGGGCGCGAATGCCGAAGACCTTGATTTCGACTCGGTGCAGCGCGGCAACGCCGAAATCCAGCGCCGCGCGCAGGAGGTGATCGACCGCTGCTGGCAGTTGGGCGCGGCCAACCCGATCCTCTCCATCCATGACGTGGGCGCGGGGGGATTGTCCAACGCCATGCCGGAACTGGTGTACGGCGCGGGCCGCGGCGCCCGGCTCGAGCTGCGCGCCGCGCCCTCGGAAGACAGCGGCATGTCGCCGCGCGAAATCTGGTGCAACGAGGCGCAGGAGCGCTATGTGCTGGCGATCGCGCCGGGAAGCCTGAAGGCGTTCACGGATATTTGCGAGCGCGAACGCTGCCCGTTTGCCGTCCTGGGCGGTGCGACGGCTGACGGTCATCTCTCGGTTTTCGACAGGAATTTCAACAACAGCCCCGTCGACATCGATCTTGCCGTGGTTCTCGGCAAGCCGCCGAAAATGCTGCGCGACGTGCGGCGGGTCGCGCCGGGACTCGAGCCGTTGTCGCTCGACGGCATCGAATTGCAGGAGGCGGCCTACCGCGTGCTGCGCCACCCCGCGGTCGCCGACAAGACTTTCCTCATCGCCATCGGTGACCGCACGGTGGGCGGCCTGTGCTCGCGAGACCCCTTCGTCGGACCCTGGCAGGTACCGGTGGCCGATTGCGCGGTGACGCTGCTGGATTACGAGGGTTATGCGGGCGAGGCCTTCGCCATCGGCGAGCGCACGCCGCTCGCGCTCATCGACGGTCCGGCTTCGGGACGGATGGCGGTGGGCGAGGCGCTGACCAATCTTGCCGCGGCCAGGGTCGGACCGCTCGATCGCGTAAAGCTTTCCGCCAACTGGATGGCCGCCGCCGGTTCGCCCGGCGAGGACGCGGCGCTCTATGACACGGTGCGCGCGGTGGCGCTGGAACTGTGCCCGGCGCTGGGCGTAGCCATTCCGGTCGGCAAGGATTCGCTGTCGATGCGCACGGCCTGGCGGGAAAACGGCACGGACAAGGAGGTGATCGCCCCCTTGTCCCTCGTCGTGACCGCCTTCGCCGCGGTGCAGGACGCGCGCGCCACCCTGACGCCGCGGCTGCGCACCGACGCCGGCGACACGGAATTGCTGCTGGTGGACCTGGGCGGCGGCAGGAACCGGCTCGGCGGCTCGATCCTCGCGCAGGTGTTTTCCAGGTTTGGCAATGTCAGTCCTGATCTTGAAGTTGCCTCGCAATTAAAATCGTTTTTCTCGGCAATACAAAACCTGAATGTACAAAACCTGATTCTCGCCTACCACGACCGTTCCGACGGCGGCCTGTTCGCCACCGTCGCGGAAATGGCCTTTGCCGGCCACTGCGGCGTGACGGTGAACCTGGACGCGCTGATGTTCGAGCCGGGCGCCGACGACGTGGACGGCTTCAAGCGCGCCGACGCGGAGCAGCTGGCCGGCCGGCTGCGCGAGCGCGCGCTGCAGGCGATGTTCGCGGAGGAACTGGGCGCCGTGCTGCAGATCCGCGCCGCGGACCGTACCCGGGTGATGGACCTGTTCCGTTCGCTGGATCTGGGAAATGTCTGCCACGTCATCGGGCACCTCAACCCGAGGGACGAAGTCGCCTTCCTGCGCAACGCCAGGCCGCTGCTGAAGGAAAAGCGCGTCGATCTGCAGCGCGCCTGGTCCGAGACCAGCCACCGCATGCAGCAGCTGCGCGACAACCCGGAGTGCGCGCAGGAGGAATACGACCGGATCCTGGATGTGTCGGATCCGGTCCTGTCTTTTCAGCTGACTTTCGATACCAAGGAAATTTTCCAGAAAAAGAATCTCAAGCCGAGAGTCGCAATCCTCTGGGAGCAGGGCGTCAA
>CAZPNH010000118.1:0-6072 GCA_964587635.1 uncultured Bordetella sp. | reverse complement strand
ATCGAGGTCCACTTGTCGAACATCCACGCCCGCGAGCCGTGGCGGGCGCATTCCTATTTCACGGCGGTCGCCGTCGGCAGCGTGCTCGGCCTGGGCAGCCGCGGCTACGACCTCGCGCTCGACTACGCCATCGCCCGTCTCAAGGCCCGATAGTACGGACAGTACGGACGGCGGGAGGCTTCCCGCCCGGGAGAAAACTGCATGGATCTGCGCAAGCTGAAGAAGCTGATCGACCTCGTACAGGAATCGGGCATCGCCGAGCTCGAGATCACCGAAGGGGAGGAACGTGTGCGGATCGCGCGCGGCGGGGTGGTCAACGTGACCCCGCAGCTGGCGGCCTCCGCACCCGCAGGCGGCGTTGCGGCCCCGGTTTCGGCCGGTCCCGCACCGGCAGCGGGATCCGCCGCTCCAGCCGCAGCGCCGGCGGCGGCCGACGCCCCCGCGGCGCCGGAAGGCCGGGTCATCAAATCGCCGATGGTGGGCACCTTCTATCGCGCGCCTTCCCCGGACGCCAAGCCTTTCGTCGACGTCGGCGCCGCCATCAAGGAGGGTGAAACGGTCTGCGTCATCGAGGCGATGAAGCTGATGAACGAAATCGAGTCCGACGCCTCGGGCGTGATCAAGGCGATCCTGGTCGAGAACGGCCAGCCCGTGGAATACGGGCAAGCGCTTTTCATCATCGGCTAGATGTTCGAGAAAATCCTGATCGCCAACCGCGGCGAGATTGCGCTGCGCATCCAGCGCGCCTGCCGCGAGCTGGGCATCCACACGGTGGTCGTGCATTCCGAGGCGGACACCGAGGCGAAGTACGTGAAGCTCGCCGACGAGTCGGTCTGCATCGGCCCAGCGCCGGCCTCGGCAAGCTACCTCAACATTCCGGCGATCATCAGCGCCGCCGAAGTGACGGACGCCGAGGCGATTCATCCGGGCTACGGCTTTCTCTCGGAGAACGCGGATTTCGCGGAAAAGGTCGAAGCGAGCGGCTTCGTCTTCATCGGCCCGCGCCCGGAGAACATCCGGCTCATGGGCGACAAGGTCAGCGCCAAGCAGGCGATGATCAGGGCCGGCGTGCCGGTAGTGCCGGGATCGGACGGCGCGCTGCCGGAGCAGGGCGCCGAAATCGTGAAGATCGCGCGCAAGATCGGCTACCCGGTGATCATCAAGGCCTCGGGCGGCGGCGGCGGGCGGGGCATGCGCGTGGTGCATACCGAGGCGGCGCTGCTGAACGCGGTCAATCTCACGCGCCAGGAAGCGTTGGCGGCGTTCGGCAACGCCACCGTCTACCTGGAGAAATTCCTCGAGAACCCGCGCCACATCGAGATCCAGGTACTGGCGGACGAGCACAAGAACGCCGTGTTCCTCGGCGAGCGCGACTGCTCGATGCAGCGGCGCCACCAGAAGATCATCGAGGAGGCGCCCGCGCCCGAGCTGCCGGCCAAGCTGCGCGACAGGATCGGCGAGCGCTGCGCCGATGCCTGCCGCAAGATCGGCTACCGCGGCGCCGGCACCTTCGAATTCCTCTACGAGAACGGCGAGTTTTATTTCATCGAAATGAACACGCGGCTGCAGGTCGAGCATCCGGTCACCGAAATGATCACCGGCCTGGACCTGGTGCAGCTGCAGATCCGCATCGCCGATGGCGAGAAGCTGCCGTTCCGCCAGAAGGACGTCGAGCTGCGCGGCCACGCCATCGAATGCCGCATCAACGCCGAGGACCCGTACCGCTTCACGCCTTCGCCGGGAAAAATCACGTCATACCACCCGCCGGGCGGGCCCGGCATCCGCGTGGATACGCACGTGTACGCGGGCTACACCGTGCCGCCCTACTACGATTCGATGGTCGGCAAGGTGATCGCCTACGGCGCGACGCGCGAACAGGCGATCCGGCGCATGCGCATCGCCCTTTCCGAAATGGCCGTCGAAGGCATCCAGACCAATATCCCGCTGCACCTGGAATTGCTGCACGACCTGCGTTTCATGCGCGGCGGCACGTCGATCCACTACCTCGAGCAGAAGCTCGCCGAGGAGACGAAGAAGAAGAAATAGCCCGGTGGCCTGGGTATCCATCGCGCTCGAGCTCGACCTGCCGCAGGCCGAAACGCTTTCCGAGGCGCTGATGGAGGCGGGCGCCGAATCCGTCGCGCTGGATCCGGCGGGGCCGCAGATGCGCCTGACCGCGCTGGCCGCGCCGGGCACCGATGCCGCCGCGCTGCTCGCGGCCGCGGCGGCCGCGGCGGCGCTCGCGCTGCCCGCGTTTACGGTGACGCAACTCGAAGACGAAGACTGGGTGCGGCGCTCGCAGTCGCAGTTCGGCCCGATCCGCATCTCCGGGCGCCTGTGGATCGTGCCGAGCTGGCATACGCCGCCCGATCCCGCAGCCATCGTCGTGCGGCTCGACCCGGGACTGGCGTTCGGCACCGGCAGCCATGTCAGCACGCGCCTGGTGTTGCAGTACCTGGAGCGGACCATCGGCGGCGCAGGGTTCGAGCATCCTCGCGTGCTGGACTACGGGTGCGGCTCGGGTATATTGGCCATCGTCGCCGCAAAGCTCGGCGCGGGAGAAATCGCCGCCGTGGACATCGATCCGCAGGCGCTTGAAACCACGCTGTCGAACGCGGGCGACAATGGCGTTTCCCTGCGCGTGGCCGCGCCGGAGTCCCTTTCTCCCGGAACCTACGACTTGGTGGTCGCCAACATCCTCGCCGGTCCGCTCGTCGCCCTGGAACCGCTGCTCGCCGCGCGCACGCGCCGCGGCGGACGCATCGCGCTCTCGGGCATTCTCGAATCCCAGGCGGCGGAAGTGGCCGCGGCCTACGCCAGGGATTTCAACGCCGCGGTCGGCGCCACGGAGGAGGGATGGGCCCTGGTGGAGGGCACGCGCCGATGAGCCTCACCACCCGCTGCCCGAACTGCGGCACCGCGTTTCGCGTGCAGCCCGCCCAGCTGTCGGCGCGGGGCGGCAAGGTGCGCTGCGGCAAGTGCGCCAACGTATTCGACGGCGTCGCCGCGCTGGTCGCGGAGGGCGAGGCGCCGGCAAACGCGGTGGCCGAAACCGAACCGTCGCCGCAGCTCGCGCTGTTCGAGGCGCGCAAGGTGCCGCTCGCCGGCGCGGGCGACGCCGCCAACGAAGATGTTCCGGTCGCGGCATTCCTCGACGACGAGTTGCCGCGGCCCAGGCGGCGCATCGCGTGGACGTTCGGCGTGCTGCTCGCGCTCCTCGTGCTGGCGGCGCAGGCGGTGCTGTATTTCCGCACCGAAATCGCGGTGCTGCTCCCGGAGACGCGCACGCAGCTCGCGGCCGCCTGCGCGAAGCTCAAATGCGAACTCAGGCTGCCGCGCCGGCCCAAGCTGATGGCGATCGAGTCCTCGGACCTGCAGGCCGACGGCCGGCGCGAAAACCTGATCGTGCTGAACGCGGTGCTGCGCAACCAGTCGCAGTTCGCGCAGGAATATCCGGCGCTCGAGCTGACCCTGACCGACGAACGCGACGAAGCCGTGGCGCGGCGCGTGCTGCTGCCGGCCGACTACCTGGCCGGTGTCACCAAACCGCAGATCGCGCAGGGCATCGGCGCCGGCGCCGACGTGGCGCTGCGGGTGTTCATCGATACCAGCGGCCAGCGCGCCGTCGGCTACCGCATGTACCTCTTCTTTCCATGACAGGGAACCGCATCTCTTGAAAACGCTCGTCACCGGCTCCATGGCCTACGACACCATCATGGTGTTTCCGGACCGCTTCCGGAACCATCTGCTCGCCGACCAGCTGCACATCCTCAACGTGTGCTTCCTCACGCCGGAGATGCGGCGCGAATACGGCGGCACCGCCGGCAACATCGCCTACAACCTGAAGCTGCTGGAGGACGATCCGCTGCTGATGGCCACCGTGGGCGAGGACATCGCGCCCTATCTCGAGCGGCTCAAGCACCTGGGCTTCGGCGCCGGGCTGCTGAAGCGCATCTCCGGACAATTCACCGCGCAGGCGTTCATCACCACCGATCTGGACAACAACCAGATCATCGCCTTCCACCCCGGCGCGATGAACCATTCGCACGAGAACCGGATCGGCCCCGAGCTGGGCGCGAACCTGGCGATCGTCGGGCCCGACGGCAAGGAGGGCATGCAGCAGCATTCGCGCCAGTGCGCCGCGCACGGCATTCCGCTGGTCTTCGACCCCGGCCAGGGCCTGCCGATGTTTTCCGGCGAGGAGTTGATAGAAATGGTGAAGCTCGCCTCCTACCTCGCAGTAAACGACTACGAGGGCAAGATGCTGGAAGAGAAAACCGGCAGGAAGCTCGAAGAACTCGCGCGCGGCCTCAAAGCGCTGGTGCTGACGCTGGGCGGGCAGGGTTCGGTGATCTTCGCCGGCGGCAAGCGCCATGAAATCGCCTGCGTGGCCGCCGACGGCGTGCTCGATCCCACCGGCTGCGGCGACGCCTATCGCGCGGGGCTCCTCTACGGCATCTCGCACGGCTGGGACTGGCCGAGCACGGGGCGACTCGCCTCGGTGATGGGCTCGATAAAGATCGCCCACCGCGGCGCGCAGAACCACAAGCCGTCGCGCGACGAAATCGCGGCACGCTACAAAAAGGCCTTCGGCAACTCGCCGTTCTGACCGGTCAGGCCGCGGTGTCGGCGGTTGGCGCGAGGCTGCAACCGCCCACGCGCCAGGCGCCGCCCTTCTGCTTCTCCATCACGTAGCGCGCCAGCCATACCCGGCCGGCGGCGTCGGTCAGGCGCACCAGCTGGATCATCTGCCCGGCCTCTATCGCCGGCGGCAGGAACTGGATCGAGGCGGGACTCAGCATCACCGCGTAGCCTTCGCGCACCATCGCCATGAATACTTCCGGGCTGCCGAACTGCGCGTGGATGCCGGGCGTGGCATAGGAAAAAGCCTTTGCGGCGTCATCGCCGGCAAATGCATCGAGCTGTCCCTGCACGACGGCGCGAATCGCCTTCGCGTCCGCTCCGCTTACGCGCGGTTCGGCCGCGTGTGCCGCACTAAAGGCAAAGGCGAAGATCAGCAGGGCGATTCGCATCGTCACTCTCCAACGGGTTTGTAGCCGCGGCAGGGTACCTGCGCCAGCCACCGGTCTTCAAGCCGCAGCGCGCTGAGCGCGCCGCCCCAGACGCAGCCCGAGTCGAGCGCGGCGATCCGCTCGGTGAGCTTGAGGCCCTGCGCCGACCAATGCCCGAACACGATGGTCTTCTCGTCCTCCCTTGACTGATACCAGGGCCGGTAGCCGGCGGGAGGTTCGACGCCGTTCGAACGGAATTCCATGGCGCCGGCCGCCGAGCAAAAACGCATGCGCGTCATCGCGTTCACGATCACGCGCAGCCGGTCCCAGCCCGCGAGCGCATCTTCCCAGCGCTCGGGCTTGCTGCCATACATGTTGGCGAGGAAATCCCGGTAGTCCGGCGCGCGCAGGGCCCGTTCGACTTCGCTCGCCAGCAATTGGGATTTTTCGATCGTCCACGGCGGCAGCAGTCCCGCGTGCACCATCGCGAAATTGCCTTCCACATGCATCATTGGCCAGGAGCGCACCCAATCCACCAGCTCGCGTGCGTCCGGCGCGCCGAGCACATCGGCGAAAGTGTCGTCCTCGCGCTTGCGCTCGAAGCCTTCGTGCTGGGCGAGCAGGTGCAGGTCATGATTGCCGAGCACCACCACCGCGCGGTCGCCCAGTCCCTTCACGAAGCGCAGCACTTCCAGCGACTTCGGACCTCGGTTGACGAGGTCGCCGACGAACCACAACCGGTCGTGGACACGGTCGAAGCCGACGTGCTCGAGCAGCGCCTGCAGCTCGTCGAAGCAGCCCTGTACATCCCCGATCGCGTACGTCGCCATCGAGGACGACTATAGCCGCATTTTCCCGCTAAAAACTCGCGTCGAGCCGCCGGTACTGAATTGCCTCCGCGATGTGCACGGCACGGATGGCGGCGTCATCGGCGAGATCGGCGATGGTCCGCGCGACGCGCAGCACGCGGTGATAGGCGCGCGCCGAAAGTAACAGCCGTGCCAGTGCATGACGCAGGAGCTGATCACCCTCCTTGTCGGTGGCGCACAGCCGGTCGATC
>CAZPNH010000117.1:0-6076 GCA_964587635.1 uncultured Bordetella sp. | reverse complement strand
GGCGTCGGCGCGTTCTGGGGCGCCATGTGGAGCCTGTTGTTCGGGCCGGCCGTGTTTTTCCTGCCCGGTTTCGGACTCATCGCCATGGCGGGACCGCTGGTTACCGTACTGGTCGGTGCGCTCGAAGGCGCAGTGGTCCTGGGCGGCGCGTCCGCGCTGGGAGCGGCGCTGACCCAGATCGGCGTTCCTAAGGACCAGATCATCAAGTACGAAACGGCAGTCAAGGCGGACAAGTTCGTGCTCATGCTGCATGGAAACGCCGACGAAGTGGCGAAGGCCCGCACCGTGCTCGCGGGCAGCAAGGCGCTCGAAACGGCATAGGCGATGGAACTCACGCACATCGACCGGGACGCGAGCGTGCTCGAGGCGAGCAAGCTCATGCGGACATCGGGAGCGACGGAGCTTCTCGTCGTCGACAAGGCGCACGGCGCGATCTTCTCGTTCGGCATCGTGACCGCGACCGACATCGTCACGCGCGTCATTGCCGCGGGGCTCGATCCCGCCGTGCTGACCGCGGGCGACATCGCCTGGTCCGAAGTCGCGGCACCGGATGCGGCGGTGCCCGGCGCTATTTGACGAAGGCCGCCTCCAGAACGGTGGTCTACGCCGCGCTCGCCGGCAACCTGGCGATCGCGATCGTCAAGTTCGCGGCGGCCGCGCTCACCGGCAGTTCCGCGATGCTCAGCGAGGGCGTGCATTCGCTCGTCGACACCATTAACGAACTGCTGCTGCTCTACGGCATGAAGCGCGCCGGCAAGCGCCCCGACGCCGGCCACCCGTTCGGTTACGGCCGGGAGCTGTACTTCTGGAGCTTCATCGTCGCCCTGCTGGTATTCGCGCTTGGCGCGGGCGCGTCGTTGTACGAAGGCGTCACCCACATCCTGAACCCCGAACCCATGCAGAGGCCCTTCATCAACTATGCGGTGCTGGGCGTGTCGTTCGCGGCCGAAGGAACGTCCTGGTGGCTGGCGCTCAGGGCTTTCCGCGAATCCAAGGGGGAACAGGGCTATTTCAGCGCGTTCCGCGCCAGCAAGGACCCTGGCAACTTCATGGTGCTGTTCGAGGACGGCGCGGCGTTGCTAGGCCTGATGATCGCGGCGGCCGGCATCACTGCTGCGCTTGCCTTCGGCCTGCCCCAGCTCGACGGCGTGGCGTCCATCGGCATCAGTCTGGTCCTGGGAGCGTCGTCCGTACTGCTGGCGCGGGAGACCAAGGGACTGCTGATGGGCGAGGCGGCGCATCCGCATGTGCGCGCATCGATCCTGCGCATCGCCGGCAACGATCCGGACATCCGCGGCGTCAACGGCGTGCTGACCGTGCAAATGGGCCCGAACCAGGTGGTCGCGGCGCTGAGCGCCGAGTTCCGCGACGGATTGAACACCAAGCAGATAGAGCAATGCATCGGCCGGATAGAAGCAGCGATCAAGCACGCGCAACTCGATGTCACGGCCTTGTTCATCAAACCGCAAAGCGCCGAGGCCTGGCGGCAGCGCATCCCCGCATGACATGAGCGGCTTGACGAGCGACGAAGCGCGCCGCCGGCTGGAGAAGTCCGGTCCGAACGCGATGCCCGATACAGCGCGCCATCCGTTGCGGATGGCGCTCGACAAATTCTGGGCGCCCGTTCCGTGGATGCTCGAGGCCGCGATCGTGCTCCAACTGGCGCTTGGCAAGTATGTCGAGTCCTCGATCATTGCCGGCCTGCTGGTGTTCAACGCGGCGCTTGGGTTCTTCCAGGAAAGCCGCGCGCAGGCGACCCTTGCGGCCTTGAAGTCGCGACTCGCGCTCAACGCGTCGGTCCAGCGCGACGGTGCGTGGAAGACCGTGCCTGCGGCCGAGCTGGTGCCGGGCGACGTGGTGAAGCTCTCGCTCGGCGGCGTGGTTGCCGCCGACGTGCATATCACCGGGGGAGAAGTCCTGCTCGACCAATCCATGCTCACGGGCGAATCGGTTCCCATCGAAGCGGGCGCGGGGCTGCAAACCTATGCAGGAGCGTTGGTAAGGCGCGGTGAGGCGGTCGCGGAGGTCACGGCCACCGGAACGCGCACCAAATTCGGCCGTACCGCGGAGCTCGTCCGCACCGCCCATGTCGTGAGTTCCCAGCAGACGGCGGTGCTGCGCGTGGTGCGCAATCTGGCCATGGTCAACGGCGTCATCATCGCGATGCTGGTGGCCTACGCCTGGTTTCTCAGGATGCCGGTTGCCGAGATCATCCCCCTGGTTCTCACGGCGGTGCTGGCGTCGATACCGGTCGCGCTGCCGGCCACCTTCACCCTCGCATCCGCGCTCGGCGCGCGGGCCCTGGCAAAGCTGGGCGTGCTGCCGACCCGCCTCTCCGCGGTGGATGAAGCCGCAACGATGGACGTCCTGTGCGCGGACAAGACAGGGACGCTGACCCGCAACGAACTGGCGGTGACGGGCGTTCGCGCGATGACCGGCTTCGACGAGGCGCGCGTGCTGGCGCTGGCCGCGCTGGCCAGCTCGGATGGCGGCCAGGACCCGGTTGACGCAGCCATTCGTGCGGCCGCCAAAGGCAGGAACGCCGCCGATGTACCCAGTCTTGTCAAATTTGTGCCATTCGATCCGGCAACCAAAATGTCCGAGGCGACCGCCGCGGATTCGGCAGGAAGCACGCTACGTATCGTGAAAGGCGCTTTTGCCGCGGTCACCGGCCTCGCCGAGCCGCCACCGGCCGCGACAGCCGCGGTGAAAGAGCTCGAGGGACAGGGATTCAGGGTACTGGCGGTCGCGGCTGGACCGCCGGCGGCCATGAAGCTGGCCGGCCTCATCGCGCTCAGCGACCCGCCTCGCTCGGATTCCAAGGCGCTCGTCAGCGAATTGCACGCGTTGGGCGTGCGCACGGTGATGGTGACTGGCGACGCGCCGGCGACGGCGGCCATCGTGGCGCATGCCGTGGGACTGGAAGGGCCGGTCTGTCCGCCAGGGCCGATCCCGGACGGCGTGCGCCCCGACGCGTTCGCCGTCTTCGCCGGTGTTCTTCCGGAGGACAAATACAAGCTCGTCAAGGCGTTCCAGAAAGGCGGCCACACCGTCGGCATGTGCGGCGACGGGGCCAACGACGCGCCGGCGCTGCGCCAGGCGCAGATCGGCATCGCGGTCTCGACGGCCACCGACGTCGCCAAATCGGCCGCCGGCATGGTGCTGACCGAGCCGGGGCTTGGCGGCATCGTTGCCGCGGTCAAGGAAGGCCGGGTGATCTTCCAGCGCATCCTGACCTACACGCTGAATTCCATCACCAAGAAAATAGTGCAGGTGCTCTTCATCGCGACCGGCCTGCTCATGACAGGACACGCGATCCTGACGCCTCTGCTGATGGTCATCATCATGATCACCGGGGACTTCCTCGGCATGTCGTTGACGACCGATAATGTTCGGCCCTCGCCGATGCCGAATGCCTGGCAGATCGGCCATCTGACGGTCGCGGGCGTCATCATGGGCCTCGGCCAGCTGGTCTTCAGCGCGTCCATCCTGCTCTTCGGCGCCCACCGGATGGGATTCGACATCGACCAGCTGAGGACGCTGGCCTTTGTCGTGATCGTGTTCGGCAATCAGGCGACGACCTATACCAATCGCGAGCGCAAGCGGTTGTGGTCTTCCCGCCCGGGCCTCTGGGTGGTGATGTCGTCCATCGGCGATCTGTTCATCGCCTCGACGCTGGCGATCGCAGGAATTGCAATGACGGCCTTGCCGGCATGGGTCGTGGCCGGTACGCTCGCCGCGGCAATCGCCTTCGCCGTCATCCTGGATCTGGTGAAGGTGCCGGTTTTTCGCCGGCTCGAGATCACCTAGATACCGAAGTCCGGGACCACGAAATCAGGCCGGCGCCAGTTCCAGCGTTGGATAGTCCGTATAGCCCCGGTGATCGCCGCTGTACAGCGTTTCACGGTTGAACGCGGCCAGCGGCGCGTCGTGGCGCAGCCGGTAGACCAGGTCCGGGTTGCCGATGAACGGCCTGCCGAAGGCCACCATGTCGGCCATGCCGTTGGCGACGGCAGCCATCGCCATGGCGCGCGTGTAGCCGTTGTTGACGATCCATGCGCCCTGCTCGTTGCCGTATTTGAAGCGGGCGCGCAACGCGGCGTAGTCGAACGGCGCCACGTCGCGCGCGCCGCCGGTCGCGCCTTCGATGACATGGATGAACGCCAGCTTCAGCGGCGCGAGCTGTTCGACGACGTAATTGAACAAGCCCTGGGCGTCGCTGTCCTGCCCGGCGTCGTTGGCGGGTGTGACCGGCGACAGGCGCAGCCCGGTGCGGCCGGCGCCGATTCCGGCGGCGAGCGCGCTCATCACCTCGAGCAGCAGGCGCGCCCTGTTCTCCTTCGGGCCGCCGTAGGCATCGGTACGGTCATTGATACTGTCGCGCAGGAACTGCTCGAGCAGGTAGCCGTTGGCGCCGTGCACTTCGACGCCATCGAAGCCCGCGTCGATCGCGTTGTACGCGGCGCGGCGATACTCGCCGACAATGCGCGGCAGCTCATCCAGCCGCAGCGCGCGCGGTTCGGAGACATCCTCGAAGCCCTTGGCGGTGAAGGTTTTGCTGTTCGCGCGACGCGCGGTGCTTGACACTGGCGCCTGCCCGTTCGGTTGCAAGGACACATGCGAGATGCGCCCCACGTGCCACAGCTGCAGCACGATTTTGCCGCCCTTGGCGTGCACCGCATCGGTCACGCGGCGCCAGCCGGCCACTTGCCCGGGGCTGTAGATGCCCGGCGTATCCAGGTAACCCTGGCCTTCGGGCGAAATCTGCGTGGCCTCGGCGACGATCATGCCGGCGGAGGCGCGCTGCTCGTAGTAGGTGGCCATCAGCGGCGTGGGTGCCTGGCCCGGGCCGGCGCGGTCGCGCGTGAGCGGCGCCATCACGATGCGGTTGGCGGCGGCGATATCGCCGAAGCGGATGGAGTCGAATAGAGTGGTCATGGATGAAAGGATAGGCGTGGTGCGGATTGCCGGTCGGTGTGTTGCCGCACCAACCTCCGGCGCGTCAGATCTGGAAGCCGATCCAGAGTACCAGGCCTTCCACGAAGTCGCGCCACAGGCCGGGGGGTTTCGCCTCGTAGCGGCGGGCGGCACGGCGTTCAAGCTCGCACCAGCCGGAAAAGCGGGCAATGTCGCCGACATCATGGAATGCCACCATGAGTTCGTAATTGAGGAACAGGCTGCGGCTGTCCAGGTTGGTGGAGCCCGCCAGCGCCAGCACATCATCGATGATGGCAGCCTTGGCATGCAGCATGTGCGGCGCGAGCCATACGCGCACGCCCGCATCGGCGAGCGCGCGCAGCGACCGGTGCCGCGCGAAGTCGGCGAGGCGGTGATTGGAGCGCGCCGGCAGCAGCAGATCGACTTCCACGCCGCGCCTCGCCGCCAGGCAGAGCGCCATCAGCAGGCCGTCGTCGAGCAAAACATAGGGCGAGACCAGCGTCATACGCGCGCGGGCGCGGTAGCCTGCGGCGATAAGCAGCGCATGCACCGTGTCATCCGCCTGATCGGGGCCCGAAGCGATGATCTGACCGGAAGCCTCTCCCGGCGCGGCGGCGGGGACCGGCTGCTCTCGCGCTTCCGTGTGGGCGCCTGTCGCGAACATCCAGTCGAGCTGGAACAGGTCGGCCGCCTGACGGGCGAGCGGGCCTCGCAGGTCGAAGCTCAAATCGCGCCATGCCGCGGCGTCAGCCCGCTCTTCAAAATATTCCGCGGCCAGATTGCGTCCGCCGCACCACAACCGCTCGTTCGCGAACCCGGCATCGGCAATCGTGCACTTGCGATGATTTCGCAGATTGGTCCGGCGATTCAGATTCCATTGCAGCAGGGGCGAAAAAAGACCGACCTGGACTCCCGATTGAACGAGCGGCGACAGGTCGGGCCACCCGCCCATCATGCGGCCCACGCCGTCGAGCAACAGCCGGACCCGCACACCGGCGCGCGCGCGCGCGGTCAGATGCGCGACGACCACGGCGCCGACCGAGTCCCGCCCGAGCAGGAAGCTGCACACGTCCAGGGTGTGTTGCGCTCCGTCGATCAGTTCCAGGAGCGTCCGCAGCGCCTCCGGGCCGTCGGCGTG
>CAZPNH010000116.1:0-6087 GCA_964587635.1 uncultured Bordetella sp. | reverse complement strand
AGCGCACGCCCGGCAGGTCCTTCACGCGGCCGCCGCGGATCAGCACCACCGAGTGCTCCTGCAGGTTGTGGCCTTCGCCGCCGATGTAGCCGATCACCTCGAAGCCGTTGGTGAGGCGCACCTTGGCGACCTTACGCAGCGCGGAGTTCGGCTTCTTGGGCGTCGTGGTGTACACCCGCGTGCACACGCCCCGCTTTTGCGGGGAGCCAACCAGGGCCGGAACCTTGGACTTGGCTTTCTTGGCGACGCGCCCATGACGCATTAACTGATTGACGGTAGGCATGTTTTTTCGTTTCCAGAAACGAACCGGGCGGCCACGTTTGCTACACGCGTAGCCGCCCAGGCATTAAAAAAGAGGCCGGATTATAAAGAGCTTTTTGTCGCGGCGCAAGGATTCATGTGGCTGGATTTGTCACGAATCCGAAGCGCCCCGGCACCTCTTCGCGGCTGACGCCCGGCAGCCCCTGTGCCCGGTCGGCGAAAGCCGCCAGATCCCGGTCGTCCAGCAGGCCTAGGCCCGGCTTGCCCAGCATCAGCACCGAGCCTTCCTCGTCCAGAAACGCCTGCTCGGCCTGGAATGGCCTGCCGCAGTGGTCGAAGAGGCTTGCAGCCTCGAAATGCAGCACCAGCGGGGTGTACGCGAGCGCAACAAACACGCGCTGCGGGCCATTCTGGAAATACCAGCGGCCTTTTGCATCCGAGGCGTAGTTCCGGGAAATGAAATCCCTCAGCGCCTGGTTGCCGATTCGCTCGAACGAAGGAGTCGCACTCGTGCTCCGGAGCAACCAGTTGCCGCGACGATCGAGCGACAGCCAGCCGTAGACGTCGGGCACGTCCGGCCATTTCGCCATGCTGCGCAGTACCGCCTCATCCATCGCGCGGTCCATACTACACTGCGAAAATATGGCCCGATCGGACTCCCGCAGCGACTACAAATGCGTGCACCGCTTGCGCGTGCGCTGGGCCGAGGTGGACATGCAGAAGGTGGTGTTCAACGGCCACTACCTCACCTACATCGACACCGCGTTCGCCGATTACCTGCGCGCCATCGACCTCCCCTACCCGGAGGGCTATGTCGACAAGTACGCCAACGACATCTTCCTGCGCAAGGCGCAGGTGGAGTACCTCGGCTCGGCGCACTACGACGACGAACTCGCGGTGCATTGCCGGGTGGCGAAGTTCGGCCGCAGCAGCATCACCTTCCTGTTCGAAATCTGGCGCGAACGGCCCGACCCCTCCGCCGCGCCGCTGATCACGGCCGAACTGGTGTACGTCAACGCCGATCCGAAAACCATGAAAGCCGCGCCGCTGCCCGAGGATGTGCGGGCCCGCGTGCGCTCATACGAACGCACTTCTCCCGCGGAGAACTGAGATGGCCGACGAACTGCTGTACTGGGAAGACCTGCAACAGGAAGGAACGCTGGAGATCGGCAGCCACACCTTCACGCAGGAGGACATCATCGCCTTCGCGAAGCAGTTCGACCCGCAGCCCTTCCACGTCGATCCGGAAGCCGCGAAGAAATCGTTCTTCAAAGGCCTGATCGCGAGCGGCTGGCACACCTGCGCCATGGCGATGCGGCTGATGGTGGACAAATACGTCAACCGTTCGGCGAGCCTGGGCTCGCCCGGCCTGGACAACATCCGCTGGCTTTTACCCGTACGCGCGGGCGACACCATCACCTACCGCCGCGTCACCACCGGCGCGCGCGTCTCGGAGAGCAAGCCCGACATCGGCCTGCTGCAGTCGCGCTGGGAGGCCGTCAACCAGCGCGGCGAAACCGTGATGACCATGGAAGGCTGGGGCATGTTCCGCCGGCGCCCCGCCGGCCGCGGCTAGCGCAGCTCGTCGAAGCGGTACAGGCTCATCGCCAGGCGCGCGAGGCGGTAGGTCAGCCAGATGCGCGCCTTCAGCGCGAATCCCAGGCGCTGCCAGTAGTTTGCCGGCACCGAGCGCGCCCGTTTCTCGATCGCTTCGTGCAGGCTCAGGCGCAGCTCGGCGGCAAACGGCCGGTCGTCGGCGAACACGTTCGCCTCGCGGGCCAGCCCCAGGCTGAACGGGTCGATGTTGGACGACCCGACCGTTGCCGCCTGGCCGTCGAACACCGCGACCTTGGCGTGCAGGAGGCTCGGGTAGTACTCGTAGATGCGGATGCCTGCGCCGAGCAGCGAGCGGTAGAGGGCGCGGGACGCGTAATACAGCATCGGGTGGTCGGGCTTGCCCTGCAGCAGCAGCGTAACCACCACGCCGCGCCGCGCGGCCAGCAGCAGCGCGTGCCGGAGCTTCCGGGTGGGGAAAAAGTACGCATTGGCGATGATCACCTCCGAGCGCGCCGCTTCGATCCTGTGGATGTACGCATTCTCGATGTCGTGCCGGTGCCGCAGGCTGTCGCGCACCACCAGCTCGGCGCGCTGGCCGCCCGCCGCTGCGGCCGGGGGCAACACGTGGCGCGGCGCCCCGCGCGGTGCGCTGCCCGACAGCAGCGAGAATCCCGGCCAGCGCCGCCAGCGCTTGCCGAAGGTGGCCCATGAGACGCGCGTCCACAGCTTCGACGCCTCGGCGCGCACCTGCGGCGCGAGCGGCCCCTCGATCCGCACCGCGTAGTCGTAGCGCGGCGGCGAGGAATGCGGGGTGTCGTAGTCGTCGATGATGTTGATGCCGCCGACGAACGCGACCGTCCCGTCGATGCTGGCGAGCTTGCGGTGCATGCGGCGCAGCCGCGAGCGCTGCTTCCAGGGCGGCCAGGCGCTCACGGCGGGACGGAAGACGAGAACCTCGGCGTTCGCCTGCGACAGCACCTCGCGAAAGCGCGGCGCGAAAGCGCGCGAGCCGAAGCCGTCGATGAGCAGGTGCGTGGCGACGCCGCGCGACGCTGCGCGCGCGAGCGCATCGGCGACGGTGCTGCCGGTCCGGTCGTCGGCGAAGATGTAGGTCTCGAGGAACACCTCCGCGGTTGCCGCGTCGATCGCCGCGACCAGCGCCGGAAAATACTGCTCGCCGTTCTTCAGCAGCGTGAGCCGGTTGCCGGCGACGTAGTCAGGCACGCTCGAGCTCCGCGCTCACCGCGAGGTGGTCCGACAGCAGCGACCAGGGCGGGCCGCGATGCACCTGGGTGCTCAGTACCTTGAAGCCGCGCACGTAGATGCGGTCCAGGCGGAACAGCGGCAGCACGCTCGGAAAGGTGCGCTGGTGCCGCCCGCCCGGCGCCGCCACCGACACCTCGGTCACGCCGAGGCTCTGCTCGAGGATGCGGCTGGCGCGCTGGCGCCAGTCGTTGAAGTCGCCGGCGAGGATGATCGGCAGGCGCTTGTCGGCGAGCGCCTCCAGCCGCGCCGCGATCGCATCCAGCTGGCGCCGCCGGCCGCCCTCGTGCAGCGACAGGTGCACGCAGATGCAGTGCAGGTTGCGCTTCCAGTCCGGCACCTTGACCACGGTATGCAGCAGACCCCTGCGCTCGAAGCGGTGGTCGGAGACGTCTTCGTTCTCGGAAGACAGGATCGGAAAGCGCGACAGCACCGCATTGCCGTAGTGGCCGTGCTGGTGCACGCGGTTGCGGCCGTAGACATGCTGCAGCTCGTCGCCGGCGAGGAATTCGTGCTGCGACTTCCCCGGCCACGCGGCGAAGCGCCGCGCATGGCTCTGGTTGTGCCCCTGCACTTCCTGCAGGAAGACCAGGTCCGGCTTGAGTGCCAGCAGGCCCTCGCGCAGCTCGTGGATCACCATGCGCCGGTTGAACGTCGACAGGCCCTTGTGGATGTTCAGGGTGACGACGCGCAGCATCAGCGCTTGCCGTCCCGTTCCCGGTCGCGGCGCAGGGCGTCGCGCCGTTCGATTTCGCGCACCATGCCGCGGAACTGGTCCTCGATGTTCGAGCGCATCACCATCTCGCCCAGCAGCGGCGGCATCGACTGCGCCTCGACGATGCCGTTCCAGGTGAGCAGCATGCGCCCCGCGCCCTGCGGCTCGATGCGGTAGGCGCCATCCAGCCGCTTCAGGTTGCCCTTGATCATGCTCACTTCGATCACGTACGGCGGCCGCTCGGTGGAGGCGAGCGTCACCTCGATCGGCGTGGACACGAACAGGAAGGTCGCCACGCCCGACTGCTCGACGATGAAAGCGGCGCCGCGCTGCTCGACGATCCTGCTCTTGCGCATGCCGGGAATGAATTCCGCCAAATGGCCGTAGTCCGTCAAGGTCTGCCAGATGAGTTCCAGCGGCGCATCCAGCATCGCCCGGCAGACCACTTCGAGCGCCTCGTCGCGCCGCTTGGCCTCGACGGTAACCTCGTCCACCGCGCGCGCGTTTCCCGCGTACAGGGGCAGCAGCAGGCAGGCCGCAAGCGTGAGGATCAGGGCGCGCATGAACCGAGGATTCTGATCGCATCCCGGTTGGACCACGAGAAGCATTTGGCTGCCGCCTCGCTCCACGGCAGCCACTGGCTGGCGGTGTGCTCCGCGGGCGCGAGCGCCACCGGCACGCGCGCCGGCAGCGCCAGGCTGAATACGTGCTCCGTGTTGTGCGTGGTCCCGGGCGCGAAGCGCTGCCGCCACTGCGCGAAAATCTCGAAGGTATAGGCGAGGTTCCAGCGCCTGAGGTCCTGCGGCCGCGCTTCGATGCCGGTTTCCTCCCGCAGCTCGCGCCGCGCCGCTTCCGCCGGCGCTTCGTCGACGCGGTCGAGCGAACCGGTGACCGATTGCCAGAAGCCGGGGCGCGCGGCGCGTTCGAGCAGCAGCACCTCGAGCGCGGCCGTGTGCACCACGACGAGCACCGACACCGGCAGCTTGGGCGTCACTTCGAATGTCGGTAAAGCTCGGGCAGCGGCGCGGCGCCGTTCAGGAAAACGGCGAAAAACGGGCGCTTGCGCTCCGCCCAGGAAGCGGCCGCGGAGGCGAGGATGTCGACCAGGATGCCTCGCTCGTCGGCCGGCAGGCGCTCCGCGTTGTCGATCAGCAGCACGTGGCCGGCGGCCTTCGACCAGGAAAGGTCGGTCAGGCAATCTTCCAGCGCGTCCCAGTTGCCGCCGAACCAGCGCGGAAAGCCGAGCGCCTGCGCGATGTGCTGCATCAGCGCCTCCTTTTCAGACACACCCTTCAAATCGATGCGGGCGATGTTCAGCGCGCTGCCGCCGGCGGCGTCCAGAATCTCGTCGCTGCGCGAGGCGCGGTAGACGCCGGACTTGGCGGCGTCGCTCAGGCGCTGCAGGAGCTTGCTCATTGCCGGAGAATTCTCTTGAAGCTGCGGTAGTGGTCGTCGCTGTAGTACAGCGTACCATCCCGGCCCGCCACGATGCGCCGCGCGCCGCGCGTCTTTTCTCCCGGTGTCCGGACCGTGTACTCGCGGTACCAGCCGCGCTCGCGCGCGGGCAGCAGCCGTTCCCGGTTGCCGAACGCAATGCCGTCCCTGTCATGGGGAAACGGCCCGCCCTTCCCTATCAGTACGACGGTGGAACGCGCTTCGGGCGGAAGGTCGGCAAAACGGATTTCACCGGCAAAGGCAACTGCGGAAAAAACCAGCGCCAGAAGCCCGGCAAGCAGCCTCACTGCGGCGCGGTGTTCCGCAGGCGGATGTGCAGCTCGCGCAGCTGGCGCTCGGTGACCGGCGAGGGCGCGCCGGTGACGAGGTCCTGCCCGCGCTGCGTCTTCGGGAAGGCGATCACGTCGCGGATGGCTTCCGCGCCGGCCATCAGCGTCACCAGCCGGTCGAAACCGAAGGCGATGCCGCCGTGCGGCGGCGCGCCGTACTGGAGCGCCTGCAGCAGGAAGCCGAATTTCGCCTGCTGGTCTTCGGGCGATATTTTCAGCGCGCGGAACACCTGCTGCTGGACTTCCTGGCGGTGGATCCGCACGGAACCGCCGGCGATTTCCCAGCCGTTCAGCACCATGTCGTAGGCCTTGGCGTAGGCCCTCGCCTGGTCGGTCTCGATGAACGCCTCGTGGCCGTCCTTGGGACTGGTGAAGGGATGGTGGCGCGCCTTCCACTCCTTCGACTCCTCGTCGTACTCGAACATCGGGAAGTCGACCACCCACAGCGGGCGCCAGCCCTGCTCGGCGAGGCCGCGGTCGTGGCCGACTTTCTGGCGCAGCGCGCCG
>CAZPNH010000115.1:0-6104 GCA_964587635.1 uncultured Bordetella sp. | reverse complement strand
TCAACCAGGTGGTCGAAGTGGACGTGTTCGCCGAAATCGAGCCCAACCAGAAGGAGCGCATCATCCTCGCGCTCAAGAAGGCCGGCAACGTCGTGGGGTACATGGGAGATGGCATCAACGATGCCTCCGCGCTGCATGCCGCCGACGTCGGCATATCCGTCGACAGCGCCGTCGACGTCGCCAAGGAGGCGGCCGACATCGTCCTGCTGCGCAAAGACCTGGGCGTGCTGGTGCAGGGCGTGCGCGAAGGGCGCACCACGTTCGCGAATACGCTGAAGTACGTGTTCATGGCCACCAGCGCCAACTTCGGCAACATGTTCAGCATGGCCGGGGTGTCGCTGTTCCTGCCCTATCTGCCGCTGCTGCCCGCGCAGATCCTGCTCACCAACCTGCTGACCGATTTCCCGGAAATGACGATCGCCACCGACCGGGTGGACGATGAAATGGTGGACCATCCCCGGCGCTGGGACATCACGGCCATCCGCAAATTCATGGTCACCTTCGGCCTGCTGAGTTCGGTGTTCGACGTGCTCACGTTCGGCGCGCTGCTGGGGATTCTGCACGCGACCCAGGACCAGTTCCGCACCGGCTGGTTCCTGGAGTCGGTCATTTCGGCCTGCCTGATCGTGCTGGTGATCCGCAGCCGCAAGCCGTTCTTCCGCAGCAGGCCGGCGAAATACCTGCTCATCGCGACGCTGGCGACGGTCGCGGTGACGGCCGTTCTGCCTTTCACTCCGCTGGGCGCGCTGTTCGGGTTCCGCCCGCTGCCGCTGTCCTTCCTGCTGCTCATTGCCGCCATCGTGGCGCTCTACGTCGTCGCCGCGGAGATGGTCAAAGTGGTCTTCTACAGAAGGGTGAAGTTCTGACCTACACCTGTCCAATGCACCCGGAGGTGCGCCTGGACCATCCCGGCGCCTGTCCCAGGTGCGGCATGGCGCTGGAGCCCGAGGCGCCCGCGCTGGACGAGGGCGAGAATCCCGAGCTGGCGGACTTCCGGCAACGATTCCTCTGGACGCTTCCGTTGACCGTCGCCGTCGCCTTCCTGGCGATGGCAGGTCATCGCCTGCAATGGTTCGCCCCCGCGACGCAGAGCTGGGTTGAACTCGTGCTGGTGCTGCCTGTCATTTTCTGGGCCGGCGGCCCTTTCTTCGTGCGCGCGGCGCAATCGGTGCTGCACCGGAGCCCGAACATGTGGACGCTGATCGGGCTGGGGACGTCCGCCGCCTTCCTGTACAGCGTCGCCGCCACCGTGGCGCCAGGGCTGTTTCCCGGGTCGTTCGTGGTCATGGGACGCGCGCCGGTGTACTTCGAGTCTGCCGCGGTGATCATTTCCCTGACCCTGCTCGGCCAGATTCTCGAGCTCAAGGCCCGCTCCCGGACCTCCGCGGCGATCAAATCCCTGCTGGGACTCGCGCCCAAGACGGCGCGGCGGATCAACGCGGGCGGCGGGGAGGAGGACGTTCCGCTCGCCCACGTCCATGTCGGCGACACGCTGCGCGTGCGGCCCGGCGAGAAGGTGCCGGTCGACGGCGTCGTCGTCGAAGGCGGCAGCGCCGTGGACGAATCCATGCTGACCGGCGAGCCGATGCCCGTCACCAAACGCGCCGGAGACAAACTGATCGGCGCGACGCTGAATACCACCGGCGCAATGGTCATGCGCTCGCAGCGGGTGGGATCGCAGACCGTGCTCGCCGGCATCGTGCAGATGGTGGTGCAGGCGCAGCGCTCCAAAGCGCCCATGCAGCGCATGGCGGACAGGGTAGCCGGCTACTTCGTCGTCACCGTCATCGCCGTCGCGCTTCTGACTTTCGTGGCCTGGGGATTGTTCGGTCCGCAGCCGGGCTGGGTTTTCGGGCTGATCAATGCCGTCGCGGTTCTCATCATCGCCTGTCCCTGCGCGCTGGGCCTCGCGACGCCGATGTCGATCATGGTCGCCACCGGCAACGCCGCCACCCGCGGCGTGCTGTTCCGCGATGCGGCGGCGATCGAGAATTTCCGCAAGGTGGATACGCTGATCGTGGACAAGACCGGCACGCTGACGGAGGGCAGGGCGCGATTCGATCATGCCGCCGCTTCTGCCGGCCATACCGCGGACGAGGTGCTGCGGCTCGCCGCGAGCCTGGACCAGGGCAGCGAGCATCCGCTGGCGCAAGCGCTCGTGAAGGCAGCGCACGAGCGCGGGCTCGCGCTGGATAAAACCGAGGGCTTCGAGTCCCTCACCGGCATCGGCGTGCGCGGGCGTGCCGGCGGCCGGCAGCTGGCGCTGGGCAATGCGGTCCTGATGGCGCAACTGGGCGTGCCGCTGGAAATCCTGCAAGCGCAAGCCGAAACGCTGCGATCCAGCGGAGCCAGCGTGATGTACCTCGCGGTCGATGGCCGGTCCGCCGGGCTGCTGGCCGTGTCGGATCCGATCAAGGCGGGGGCTACGGAAGCGGTGGCCGCGCTGCAGGCCGCTGGCATGCGCGTGATCATGGCGACGGGCGACGGGTTGACGACGGCGAAGGCAGTCGCCGCCAGACTGGGGATCGTGGAGGTGCACGGCGAGGTCAAGCCCGCCGACAAGCTGGCGCTGGTGGAAAGGCTGCAGAAGGAAGGCCACATCGTCGCCATGGCGGGCGACGGCATCAACGATGCGCCCGCGCTGGCCAAGGCCGACGTGGGCGTCGCGATGGGCACCGGCACCGACGTGGCGATGAACAGCGCCCAGGTCACGCTCGTGAAGGGCGACCTGCGCGGCATCGCGCAGGCCCGCGCGATCTCGAACGAGACCATCGCCAACATGAAGCAGAACCTCGGCTTTGCCTTCGTCTACAACGCGCTCGGCGTGCCGCTCGCCGCCGGCGTGCTTTATCCGTTCACGGGCTGGCTGCTGTCGCCGATGATTGCGGCCCTGGCCATGAGCCTGAGTTCGGTGTCCGTCATCTCCAACGCATTGCGCTTGAGGGGATCCAAGGCCCGGGTTTAGGGGCCGATCAGCTCAAGTCATTTCAAAATACGGACTTACTCTGCGTGAACTTGCCGGCAGAACGCTTCACATCGAGTGTCCAATAGCCGGCGCGCTCGTAATGTTTGTAGACGGCCATTTCCTGCGCACGATCCAGTTGCGCCACCGATTCGTACGGCGGAGCGTCCTTCACTGATTGCCGGGTCAGATTGACGGAAACCGTGGCGTCGGACCAGTTCACGTCCTTTATCCATTGCGGCGCAATGAGCACCTTGTGACCGATCCACCAGTTGTTCGTGTCCACGACGAGATACCGAATGGCCCAAGTCTCCTCATCGACGAGCATGCCCTGCACGTGACCGATGTCGCCATCGGTCGCCTGAATGTGATAGTCGACGACTGCCTTGCAACTGCGCAGGTGCGGATCTTCGTCCTGATGCTGCCCCTCGAAGGCGCGCGCGTACGCTTCCTCTATCGCCGGCTGGGAAGCATAAGGTGCCGCTACGACGCCGCCATACTCGGATGCGAGCATGCCCGGGTACATTCCGCCGCCCCAGATTCCGGCGCCGTCCCAATAGGACGGGTAGCCGTAGTACCCGAGGTAGCGCATTTCATGCTGCCGCGAGACCGGCTTGTCGGTGTCGATGTCGGGGCTGTTTTTCACCTGCTCTTTGGTGATCGAGACGGGCAGCACCTTTTCCGCCCAGTTCGGGTGGCCGATCGAGATGGGCGAGATCAACACCTTGCGGCTTGAAAGCCAGCTGCCGGTGTCCACCACCAGATAGCGGATGGTCCACGCCCGGTCGTCAAAGTAGAAATCCTTGACGTGGCCGATGGTGCCGTCCGTTGCGCGGATGGCGTAGTCTTCAAGATCGTTCATGGTGCGTAACATTCGTCTTTCTCCTTGAGTGGCGTCTCGCGTGTTGTTATGCCGACAACTGATGCCTGGTCACGCGGCGCAGCGTGTCCCGCAGTTCGCGCAGGCTTCTCTCCAACGCGTCTTCGCCGCCGGCAATCCCGTGCTTGTCCGCGTCGATCTTGTTGACGCGTTCATTGACCAGCCCCTGCAGGATGGCCATCTGCACGAGGTCTACCGCGAGCAAGGCTTTGCTGTGTTTCATGACGATCCCCTGGAATATTTGTTTCTTATCGCTAAGTGGAGGCTACACATCGGGCGGCGCGCAATCTGTGCGTTTGCGTACGGATTCCCACCGGTATTTCTCCGCCCATGGACGGCTGACCTATGCGCGTTAGCGTACAGATTCGATAGTGCGATCCGCGCACGCTTTAAATTTCCACAAGGGGCGGGGTTCCCGTTCCCAGCCAATGATGCTCAGTAAGGGGTCCGACATGTCAGACGCGTCATGGCAGCGCTGGATGGCGCTTGCGAGATGGGAAAACGAGGGCGGCGCGAGAGCTCGCGACACGCAGCAGGTCCTGATTTTCGTCGACAAGAAAACAGAGCACGCCCTGCCGACGGCTGGCGATGCAAACTGAGTCCGGGCGGATGCCGGTTCTGTTTATCGGTCACGGCAATCCGATGAACGCGATTGAAGAGAACGAATTTCATCGGGCATGGCGGGATCTCGCTCGCCGGCTGCCCAGGCCCAGGTCCATCCTATGTGTGTCGGCTCACTGGGAAACACCCGGCGTCTGCGTCACCGCGTCGGAAAGACCTGAGACCATCCATGATTTCTACGGATTCCCGAAGGCGCTGTTCGATGTGCAATACCCTGCGCCGGGTGACCCGCATCTGGCCGAACGCACGCTGGACCTGCTCTCTGCGGCGCACGCCCGTCCGGACCTGAAGCGCGGGCTGGACCACGGCGCCTGGAGCGTTCTGTGTGCCATGTATCCAGCGGCTGACGTTCCAGTCGTGCAACTGAGCCTGGATACGCGTCAGCCCGGGGCGTTTCACCACGGTGTCGCGAAACTGCTGGCGCCCTTGCGCGATGAGGGCGTACTCGTGATCGGCAGCGGAAACATGGTCCATAACCTGGCCGCCTTCAGCTTTCATGACCCGCACCCGCTGCAATGGGCGGTTCAATGCGACACGGAAATCAAGCGCCGAATATCCGCCGATGAGCGCGAGGCATTGGCCGCGTACGAAACCCTTGGGCCGGACGCGATGCTCGCCGTGCCGACACCGGAGCACTACTTGCCATTGCTGTACGCCGTTGCGCTCCGGGCAAAAGGCGAACCTGTCGGCTTCCTGACCAGCGTCGTCGTCAGTTCCATTTCCATGACGTCGTTTCTGGTTGGTGGATGACCGGCCGGATATTTTTCCTAAGTGGGTTGCCGCACTGACCGGCATGTGCGTTGCGCGAACACTTCGCCTTCCTTAACGAGGTGGAGAGAAGACCATGAAGACCGATGCACAAGTGAAGCAGGACGTTATCGCGGAACTCGGCTGGGAGCCCTCCGTCAACGCCGCGCAGATCGGCGTCGAGGTGAAGGATGGAATCGTGACCTTGGCCGGCCACATAGGCAGCTACGCCGAAAAATGGAATGCCGAACGCGCCGCCCAGCGCGTGTCGGGCGTCAGGGCCCTGGCGATCGAAATTGACGTTCAACTCCCCGGCTCGAGCAAGCGCATCGATGCAGACATCGCGCGATCGGTGGAGAACGTATTGCAGTGGACGTCTTATCTTCCAAAGGACTCCATCAAGGCCATGGTCGAAGGCGGCTGGGTCACGCTGACCGGTGAAGTGGAATGGGGATATCAGAGAGACGCCGCGGCGAGCGCGGTTCGCCATCTCATGGGCGTAACCGGTGTAAGCGACGATATCGCGGTGAAGCCAAAGGTTTCATCGAACGCCGTGAAATCGGACATCGAGGCGGCCTTGAAGCGGCGCGCGCGGGCCGATGCGGAAAAGATTTCAGTCGAAGTCCGCGGTTCCGGAGTGACGTTGACGGGAAAAGTTCACAGCTGGTCCGAGCGCGAACTGGCGACGAATTCCGCCTGGGGCGCCCCGGGAGTTCAGAGCGTGGATAACCGCATAACCATCGCCTACTGACCCCTCTGGGGGGAAGTCCATGGACAAGGAAGATTCGTTTCCGCGCTATTTCTTCAATACCCGCGCCGAAGCGGAAGCGGCCGTCCGATCGCTGATCAGATCCGGATTCGACATGAAAATGCTCTCGCTGGTCGGCAAGGGCC
>CAZPNH010000114.1:0-6113 GCA_964587635.1 uncultured Bordetella sp. | reverse complement strand
CGGCAGCGAGCAGCCGCGCGGCTTGGGCGCGGTGGCCAAGACGCTGTCCATGGACATGCGCGCCAAGGATCCGGGCTGGCTCAAGCTCAAGCTGGAGACGCTTGCCAAGGCGGGCGGCGAATCCTTCGACATGCCCTTCCCGCCGAACGGCGAGAAGAAGCACATGCCGTCCATTGTTTCCGCTTTTTCCCAGATCGTGAATTTCCGGGTAAAGGCGCTGGGCTCCTTCGACGATGCCCCTACGCCGGTCCTCGACGCCATGTTCAGCCTGAAGGAGCCCAAGACCGGCACCGACGGCACCATGTCCTGGACCGTGGACGTGCTCAACCCGCGCACCGGCGACGACTTCGTGCTGGGGCTCAAGGAAATCGCGCTGCCCGCGATGGCGGGCTATCCGGCCGGCGTGACGCGCCCCTACTCCATGTGGCTGTCGGGCGAATACCCGCGCGCCCTCGACGGGCTGTGCAAGATCCTCTCGCTCGACATGCGCGTGCTCGACCCGGCCTGGATCGGCATGAAGCTGAGGAAGCTGCTGGATTTCCCCGAGCCGCTGGGCGATTTCATGGCCTTCGTGCCGGGCTCCAAGAAACAGGAGACCTTCCCCTCTACCGTGTCCTACGTCGCGCGGCTGATCCTGCACCGCTACGCGATGCTCGGCATCCTGGGCGAGGACGGCCTGCCGCTGCGGCAGATGGGCATCCTGGAGCAGCCGGCCGGCGGCCAGGCGCGCGTCATGGCCGGCGCCAAGTGCCCCGAATGCGCCAATACGACCTTGATTCGCAAGGACGGTTGTGATTACTGTACGGCATGCGGCTATACAGGCCTCTGTGGCTAGTTAGTCTGGTTCTCGCGGTGGCGGCCGCGCTGTCCGCCTGCGGCTCGGTCAACGTGGTGTCGGAGGGCGGCGACAGCAACCTGATGCTGGGCGGCAACGATCCGGTCGCCTACTTCGCCTCCGGCTCGGCGGTGTCCGGGCGCAGCAGCATCAAGACGCGGCATCAGGGCTATACCTACCGCTTCGCCAGCGACGAGAGCCGGCGCCAGTTCATCACCAGCCCGGAACGCTACGTGCCGCAGTTCGGCGGCTTCTGCGCGCAGGCCATGGCCTACGCCATCCCCACGCCGGCCGCCAACGACGTCTTCAAGATCATCGACGGCAAGCTCTACCTGTTCGCCGACGCGCGCGCCAAGCTGTATTTCGAGATGGACCAGGAGCGCAACCTGGGCTTCGCCTGGCGCTACTGGGAGGACGAGGTGCGCGACACCAACTGGCGCCTGCAGTCCTTCAAGCGCCTGATGTACCGCGTGCCGAACTACAAGTCGAACGCCGAGCTGGCCGACGAGTACCAGAAGCGCTTCGGCAAGAAACCCGGCGTCTAGGACGCCCCGCGCCGCCGCATGCGGCGCGCCACCGCGGCCAGCAGCAGCAACCCGGTCGCGACTTCCAGCAGGATGGTGAAGTTCATCGCCGTGGTGTGCACCGACAGCGGCGCGAGCGTGTAGTGGCCCAGGCCGTCGAGGCCGAACGCGCCGTACATTCCCAGCACCGCCAGCCCGGCCGATCGATACCCGCGCTGGAAAAGAACATAACCGGTCACGCCGATGGATGTGACGCCCGCCCATGCGGCATAGACCTGCGCCTGCGACAGCCACGCGGGCATGTTCGGGTACTCGCAGAGGAACTCGGCGTTGTGCACGTGGTGCAACAGGCTCGCCGCCGCGTAGGCCAGCAGGAAGATCAGCGGCACGTCGATTCTGGCTGGCGGACTCTCTCTGCCCATTTCAGACATTTTTCTTGCCACGGAGTCTGTTATAAAAATACGCAGCAATGAGAGCGCACGGGTGCGTAATCCAAACGCTGATGGCGTGCCATTTGCTATACGTAAATACGCTTTCATCGA
Organism: uncultured Bordetella sp.; assembly: GCA_964587635.1. Lineage (GTDB taxonomy): Bacteria > Pseudomonadota > Gammaproteobacteria > Burkholderiales > SG8-39 > RBG-16-66-20. The sequence goes on along the minus strand of CAZPNH010000114.1, from coordinate 4,212 downwards.
CCTCTGTGAATCGGCCGTGGCTCATCAGGTAAAAATGACCACCCTCCATCTTCCCGTTTAGTGCGTCCCCACCGAGGTAAACGGCAACGACAAAAAAAGAAAAGAAATTCGCCAGGCCCAGGCAGAAGACTAGTTGATAGAGCAGGAGCTTGTTCTTGGCAGTCATCAGATCTTCCTTACCCCAAGAACGCTTTCATCCAAAGGAGCGCAGCGACGGTTTTGGCGTCCGTGATGCGCCCGTCGCGGATCATTTCGAAAGCGATTTCCATTTTCAGATCAAGAATTTCCAGGAATTCTCCTGCATCGGGCTTCGCTTCGCCTTTCTCCAGCCCTTTTGCAAGGAACATGGTGATCGCCTCGTCGGTATAGGCGATCGAGGTATGGATCACGCCCAGGCGGGTCCATTCGGAGGCGACGTAGCCGGTTTCTTCCTGCAGCTCGCGTTTCGCGGTAGCGAGCGGCGGCTCGCCGGGATCGATTTTGCCGGCGGGGACTTCGATGAACTCGCGATGGTGGGGATAGCGGAACTGGCGCTCGAGCAGCACCCGCCCGTCGGCGAACAGCGGCACGATCAGCACCGCGCCCGGATGGCGGATGTATTCGCGCACGCCCTCGCTGCCGTCGGGCAGCCGCACCACATCGCGCTGCACGCGGAGCAGGCCGCCGTGGAAAACTTCCTCCCCGGAGACGAAGTGCTCTTCGAGGCCGCCGGGTTTCAAGCCGTCACAGGTTCTTGATGGCGAGGAAGCAGACTTCCATCAGCCGCTCGGGCAGCAGGCCGAGCACCAGCAGCGCGATGCCGTTGGCCGACAGCAGGATGCGCATGCCGATGGCCTGCCCGGCCGCGGGCGCCGCGTCCTTCGGCTCGTCGAAGTACATGAGCTTGACGATCCGCAGGTAGTAGAAGGCGCCGACCAGGGAAAACAGCACCGCCAGCACCGCCAGCCAGACCTGGCCGGCGTCCACCGCCGCCGAGAGCACCACCAGTTTGGCGTAGAAGCCCACCGTGGGCGGCACGCCTGCCAGCGAGAACATCAGCAGCAGAATGATGAAGGCGTACCAGGGATTGCGCCGGTTGAGGCCCCTGAGGTCGTCCAGGTTCTCGCACTCGAAGCCCTTCTGCGACAGGAACAGCAGCATGCCGAAGGAGCCGAGCGACATGAGCACGTAGACCAGCGTGTAGAACATCGCCGCCGCGTAGGCGTCCGGCGCGTTCAGCCAGTTGCCGCCGACCACGCCCGACAGCAGGCCGAGCAGCATGAAGCCCATATGCGCGATGGTCGAATAGGCGAGCATGCGCTTCAGGTTGGTCTGCGCGATGGCGGCGAGGTTGCCGATCGCCATGGACAGCACCGACAGGATCATGAGCATCTGCTGCCAGTCGTGCGCCACGTCCAGCAGGCCGTTGACCAGCAGCCGCATCGCCATGGCGAAGGCGGCCAGCTTGGGCGCGGTGCCGATCACCAGCGTCATGGCGGTGGGCGCGCCGTGATAGACGTCGGGGATCCACATGTGGAACGGCACCACGCCCAGCTTGAAGGCGATCCCCGAGACCATGAACACCAGGCCGAACACCAGGAAGGCCTGCTGGGTGGGGTCCTTCGACACCACCTCCATCTGCTTCGCCACGTCGGTGATGGTGAGCGTGCCCGTGGCGCCGTAGATCATGGACATGCCGTACAGCAGCATCCCCGAGGCGAGCGCGCCCAGCACGAAGTACTTCATCGCCGCCTCGGTGGAGGCGGCCGAGTCGCGGTTGAGCGCCACCAGCGAGTAGAGGCACAGCGACAGCAGCTCCAGGCCGAGGTACACGGTGAGGAAGCTGTTGGCGCTCATCATCACCATCATGCCGAGCAGCGCGAAGAGAAGCAGCGTGAGGAACTCGCCGCGCAGCAGGCCGCGGTCGAGCAGGTACTGGCGCGAGTACACCAGCGCGAGCGACACCGCGCCGTAGGCGGCGAGCTTGAGCACGTGCGCCATGAGGTCGGCCACATAGAGGCCGTGGAAGCCGTAGATCACCGTCACCGCGGAGCCGCCCGCCTCGGTCACCGTGGTCGAGGCGGCCAGAACGAAAGTGGTCGCCGCGGCGCAGGCGAGCAGCACGCACTGCGCCATCGCGTAGCTCAGGCCCCGGCCCTCGTCCTTGACGAACAGGTCGACGATCATGAGCGCGCAGGCGCCCACCAGCAGGACGATTTCGGGCAGCGCGAGGATGAAATCGACGTGGCTCATGTCAGATCTTCGTCTGCGCGACGTGGCGCAGCAGCTCGTTGACCGAGGCGTGCATCACCTCGGTGAAGGGCAGCGGATACACGCCCATGAAGAGGACCGTGACGGCGAGCGCGCCCAGCACGAAGACCTCCCGCGCGTTCAGGTCCTCGAGCGCGGCGACGTGGTCGTTGGCGACCGCGCCGAAAATCACGCGCTTGTACATCCACAGCGTGTAGGCGGCGCCGAACACCAGCGTGGTCGCCGCGGCGAAGGCGATCCAGAAGCCGGCCTTCATGGCCCCCATGATCACCATGAATTCGCCGACGAAGCCGCTGGTGGCCGGCAAACCGCAGTTGGCCATGGCGAACAGCATCATCAGCGCCGCGAATTTCGGCATGGTGTTCACCACGCCGCCGTAGTCGGCGATGTTGCGCGTGTGCATGCGGTCGTACATCACGCCCACGCAGAGGAACATGGCGGCCGAGACGAAGCCGTGCGAGATCATCTGCACCAGCGCGCCTTCCACGCCGTAGGCGTTGAAGATGAAGAAGCCCAGCGTCACGAAGCCCATGTGCGAGATGGACGAATAGGCGATCAGCTTCTTCATGTCGGTCTGCACCAGCGCCACCAGGCCGATGTAGACCACCGCGATCAACGACAGCCCGATCATCAGCCAGGCCAGCTCGCGCGAGGCGTCCGGCAGGATGGGCAGCGTGAAGCGGATGAAGCCGTAGGCGCCGAGCTTGAGCATGATCGCCGCCAGCACCACCGAGCCGCCCGTGGGCGCCTCGACGTGCGCGTCCGGCAGCCAGGTATGCACCGGCCACATCGGCACCTTGACCGCGAAGGCGAGCAGCAGGCCGAAGAACAGCAGCACCTGCTCGTGCAGCGTGAGCGGCAGCTGCCACCAGTCCTGGATCGAGAAGCTGCCGCCGGACTTGTTGTACAGGTACAGCAGCGCGACCAGCATCAGCACCGAGCCGAAGAAGGTGTAGAGGAAGAACTTGAGCGCGGCATAGACCCGGTTCGCGCCGCCCCAGACGCCGATGATGACGAACATCGGGATCAGCGTGGCCTCGAAGAAGACGTAGAACAGCAGGCCGTCAAGCGCCGAGAAAACCCCGTTCAGCAGCCCGGACATGATGAGGAAGGCGGCCATGTACTGGCCGACGCGCTGCGTGATCACGGTCCAGCCGGCGATCACCACCAGGATGGTGACGAAAGAATTGAGCAGCAGGAACAGCATCGAGATGCCGTCCACGCCGAGGAAATAGAACACATTGAAGCGCGGGATCCAGGGAACGTGCTCGACGAACTGCATGCCCGGCGCGTGCAGGTTGAAGCCGATGTACAGCGGCAGCGTCACAAGGAAGCCGAACACCGCGCCGGCGAGCGCGAGCCGCCGCTGCAGCGGCGCGTTGCGGTCGCCGCCCGCGGCAAGCACCAGCAGCCCGGCGACGATCGGCACCCAGATCGAGAGGCTGAGCATCAGCCCGGTTTCCTCACGCGAACACCCGGTATTTGACGAGCGCGTACATCGCGCAGACGCCGAAAATCATCATGAAGGCGTACCAGTAGATGAGGCCGCTCTGCAGCAGGCGCACCACGCCGGAAAACCAGCCCACCAGGCGCGCCGAGCCGTTCACCAGCATGCCGTCGATCACGCTCTGGTCGCCGCCTTTCCACAGGCCGGTGCCGATCACGCGCGCGCCGGTGGCGAACAGCCGCGTATAGAGCTCGTCGAAGCCGTACTTGCGCTCGACCAGGGCGTAGACGGGACCGAAAGCGATGGCGATTTTCTTCGGCAGGTCGAGCCTTACGCGGTACAGGTACCAGGAGGTCGCAATGCCGGCGATGGCCAGCCAGAACGGCAGCGCCGTGACGCCGTGCAGGGTGTAGCCGACCAGGCCGTGGAATTCCTCGGGTTTGTGGACCAGGGATTCCTGAAAGTAGTCGCCGAACACCACGGTGCCCACCAGCCAGCCCGCGCACACCGAGGGA
>CAZPNH010000113.1:0-6115 GCA_964587635.1 uncultured Bordetella sp. | reverse complement strand
CGCAGAGGCTGCGGCAGCTCGCCGATTTCATCGTTCTGAGAAAATTCTAGGCATGGCGACGACCATCACCGAAGACCTGCCGGCCGGCGGCTACAATCCTTCGATGTACGAGTTGTTGAAGACGATCAACGACCCGGCCGAGCTGCGCAAGCTGGACAAGAAGCAGCTACAGCAGCTCGCCGACGAGCTGCGCGCCTACGTACTCGACTCGGTATCGAAGACCGGCGGCCACTTGTCCTCCAACTTGGGCACGGTGGAACTGACCATCGCGCTGCATTACGTGTTCGATACCCCGGATGACCGCATCGTCTGGGACGTCGGCCACCAGACCTATCCGCACAAGATCCTCACAGGCCGGCGCGAGCAGATGGCGAAGCTGCGCATGATCGACGGTATTTCGGGTTTCCCGAGGCGCAGCGAATCGAAATACGACGCTTTCGGCACGGCCCACTCCTCGACCTCGATCTCGGCCGCGCTCGGCATGGCGGTGGCCGCGAAACGGAAAGGCGAGAAGCGCCGCGCGGTGGCGGTGATCGGCGACGGCGCGATGTCGGCGGGCATGGCCTTCGAGGCGCTGAACAACGCCGGCGCCATGGATGTCGACCTGCTGGTGATTCTGAACGACAACGAGATGTCGATTTCGCGCCCGGTGGGCGCGCTGACCAACTACCTGGCCCGGCTGCTGTCCGGCCGCATGTACGACACCGCCAAGCGGGCGAGCGAGCACATCCTGAAGCGCCTGCCGATCGCCTGGGAGCTGGCGAAGCGCGCCGAGGAGCACGTCAAGGGCATGGTTTCGCCGTCGACGCTGTTCGAGGAGTTCGGCTTCAATTACATCGGCCCGATCGACGGCCACGACCTCGACACGCTGGTGGCCACGCTCACCAACATCAAGAAGCTGCGCGGGCCGCAGTTCCTGCACGTCCTCACGCGCAAGGGCCAGGGCTACAAGCTGGCCGAAGAGGATCCGATCACCTATCACGGTCCGGGCAAGTTCAACCCGGCCGAGGGCATCAAGAAAGCGGCCGCGGGCGGCAAGCCGAGCTACAGCCAGGTTTTCGGCGACTGGCTGTGCGACATGGCGCGCGCGGACGAGCGGCTCATGGCGATCACACCGGCGATGCGCGAAGGATCGGGCATGGTGCGCTTCTCGGAGGAATTCCCGGACCGCTACTTCGATGCGGCGATCGCGGAGCAGCACGCGGTGACCTTCGCCGCGGGCATCGCCTGCGAGGGCCTGAAACCGGTGGTGGCGATCTACTCCACCTTCCTGCAGCGCGGCTACGACCAGCTGATTCACGACGTGGCGATCCAGAACCTGCCGGTGCTGTTCGCGCTCGACCGGGGCGGCGTGGTGGGCGGCGACGGGCAGACGCACAACGGCGCCTTCGACTACGCCTACCTGCGCACCGTGCCCAATCTCACCGTGATGGCGCCGGCCGACGAAAACGAGTGCCGCCAGATGCTGTTCACGGGGTACCAGCTGAACAGCCCGGCGGCCGTGCGCTATCCGCGCGGCGTCGGCACCGGCAAGGAAATCGAGAGGGAGATGCGCGCCCTGCCGGTGGGCAAGGGCGAAATCCGGCGGCAGGGCAAGAAGGTCGCCATCCTCGCCTTTGGCTCCATGGTGAAGCCGGCCCTGGATGCGGCTGAAACGCTGGACGCGACCGTGGCCAACATGCGCTTCGTCAAGCCGCTGGATACGGCGCTGGTGAAGCGGCTGGCCGAGACCCACGACCTGCTGGTCACGGTGGAAGAGCACCAGATCATGGGCGGGGCGGGCAGCGCGGTCTGCGAGGCATTGTCCTCGCTGGGCATTGAAAAGAAAGTACTTTTACTCGGATTGCCAGACCGTTTCATCGACCATGGCGACTCGGCCAAACTCCTGTCTGCAGTAGGGTTGGATGCCGCAGGCATCGAAAAATCGATTCGCAACGTAATACCCGAGTAATTCAGTCGGGAGTTATAATGGCGCCATGAACGCCAAAGACCCGCACAGCATCCCCGACGTCCAGAACGACGCCGATTCGCGCAAGCTTGCGATCGACCAGGTGGGCGTGAAGGCGATCCGCCACCCGGTCAAGATCATGGAGCGCGCCGGCGGCGTGCAGCACACCATCGCCACCTTCAACATGTACGTCGGCCTGCCGCACCAGTTCAAGGGCACGCACATGTCGCGCTTCGTGGAGATCCTGAGCGCGCAGGAGCGCGAGCTCACGGTCGACAGCTTCAAGGCGATGCTCAAGGAGATGGTCGAGCGCCTCGAAGCCCAGGAAGGGCGCATCGAAATGAATTTTCCGTACTTCATCGAGAAAAAGGCGCCGGTGTCGGGCGTGAAGAGCCTGATGGACTACGAGGTCAGCTTCGTCGGCGAGATCAAGAAGGGCAAGGAATGCTTCGCGATGAAGGTGCTGGTGCCGGTGACCAGCCTGTGCCCCTGCTCCAAGAAAATCTCCGAATACGGCGCCCACAACCAGCGTTCGCACGTGACGGTGACGGCCAAGACCAGCGGCTTCGTCTGGATCGAGGAGATCGTCGACCTGGTGGAGAGGCAGGCTTCGAGCGAACTCTACGGGCTGCTCAAGCGCCCGGACGAGAAATTCGTCACCGAGCGCGCCTATGACAACCCGAAATTCGTCGAGGACATGGTGCGCGACGTGGCCGCGATCCTGAACGCGGACGAGCGCATCGCTTCCTACGTGGTCGAGTCCGAGAACTTCGAGTCGATCCACAATCATTCGGCCTACGCCTTGATCGAGAAGGACAAGCAGGTCGCCTAGAAGCCGGCGGTTAAGGCAAGTTTCCTAGTATCGGCGCGTCAGCGTCATCGTGGCGCCGTCGCGCCGCATCTCCATGCGGTTGAGGAAGCTGTTGCCGAGCAGCGCGATGGTCAGCCCCTGCTCGATCACGATGCCCTCGATGCCCTGCAGTTCGATGTCGCCCACGCGCACGCTGTCCAGCGTGACGACATAGGCGGGCGTCGGCCCGGCCGCCGTCTGCATGGTGACGCGCCTGCCGTTGCGGTAGTCGATGCGCAGCCGGTTGGCGTCGCTCGCGGGAATCGCGATGGTGGTGGCGCCGGTGTCGACGACAAAGCGGATCGTGCCGCCATTGATCTGGCCGTCGACGAAGAAGTGCCCGCCCGCGCCGGCGGCCAGCGTCACGCTCTGGGCACCGCCGGAGCCGCTGCTGCTGTAGGTCTGGCCGCGTACCAGCACCCGGCGCTTGCCGTCCACTTCGACCGTGGCGCGCTCCGCCTCGACGGCGATCAGCGCGACCCCGCCGAAATTCTGACCCACCTTCACGGTCTTGGGCGCGCCGCCGTCGATGGACAGGATCGCCGCCGTGGTGCCGAAGGTGCCGATCAGCGAAACGTCGGCGGCGCCGGCCGCCGCGCTCACGAGCAGCAGGAGAACCGCAATAGAATGTCGCCTCATGAAACCGGTCGCCATATTCAGGCATGCGCGCAGTGAAGGCCCGGGTTATTTTGCCACTTACCTCGAGCGCCGGGCGATTCCCTCGAAACTGTTCCCGCTGGACGAAGGGCGCGCCGTGCCGAAGGACGTGCGCAAGTTCTCGGGCCTGGTGTTCATGGGCGGGCCAATGAGCGTCAACGACGACCTGCCCTGGATCAAGCCGATGCTGGAGCTGGTGCGCGAGGCGGTGCGCAAGGAGGTGCCCGCGCTGGGCCACTGCCTCGGCGGCCAGCTGATGTCCAGGGCGCTGGGCGGCGAGGTGACACGCGCGCGGGTCAAGGAAATCGGCTGGGGCGAAGTCGCGGTCGCGGACAACAACGTAGCGCGCGAATGGTTCGCGCCGCTCACGGCGTTCGAGTCCTTCCACTGGCACGGCGAGACCTTCAGCATCCCGCCGGGCGCGACCCGCGTGCTGGGCAACGCGCACTGCGCCAACCAGGCGTTCGCGGTCGGCAGGCACCTCGGCCTGCAGTGCCACGTCGAGATGACCGAGGAGCTGATCCGCAGCTGGTGCAGCGGCGGCGCCGACGAAATCCGCGACAGCGCGGCCAGTCCGGGCGTGCAGCCGCGGGCGAAAATCGAGAAGAACATCGAAGGGCGCGTCGCCGCGCTGCACCAGGTCGCCGACCGGATTTACGACCGCTGGACCGAAGGCCTGGCGCGATCCTAGAAGGAGAAAGGGCGGCCTAGCCGCCTAGCAGGGCCTCGATGGCCTGCAGCAGCGTGCTCGGCAGCACCGGCTTGGTGATGTAGCCGTTGGCGCCGAGCATGAGCCCGCGCGCGATGTCCTTGCGCTCGCCGAGCGAGGTCACCATCAGCACCGGCAAGGTGGCGATGGACGGATGCTGGCGGATCCTGTTCAGCACGTCGAAGCCGTTCGCATCCGGCAGCATCACGTCGAGCAGCACGATGTGCGGCAGCGGTTTGGCGGCCAGCCCTTCGGCGATTTCCAGCCGGTTGCGCGCGCGCCGCGTCTGGCAGCCGAAAGCATGCAGCGCTTTTTCGATCACGATCGCCGTGCCGTCGTCGTCCTCGACCACCAGCACACGAACCTTCGAGGGATCGAGCAGCTTGCGCGCCGGCGACTCGCTCTCGACCACGACGCGCGTGTAATAGCCCTTGTCCTTGAGCGCCGCGATGCCGATCATGCCCAGGCGGTCGATATCGTGCACGGCGTCGGCCGATGCGACTGGCTCGGGCACCGTGTACCCGGCGCTGAAGTGCCGCGTAAAGTCCAGATCGTCGATCATGCCGCTATTATCTCAGGCATGAGCGTGCGAGAAGCAGCGTAATGAGTGCCGACGGCGAGAAATCCGGGCAGTCGCCGGTGCAGCTTCGCGTGCTGGTGGTGGACGACATCGACGCGAATCGCCGCCTTGCTCTGGCGATGTTGCGCAGGTTCGGCCATGTTTCCGATGTGGCCACCGGAGGATCGGAGGCGGTAGAGATGGCGGTGACTGGCGGCTACGACGTCATACTGATGGATGTGCAGATGCCCGATGTCGACGGCATGGAAGCGACGCGCCGCATCCGCGCGCGCCTCGGCGCCGCGTCGCCGCGGATCATTGCGGCAACGGCGAATGTAGTGCCCGGCGACCGCGAACGCTGCCTGGCGGCGGGCATGGACGATTACCTGTCCAAGCCGATCCAGCACGAGGCGCTGCGCGCGGCGATCGGGCAGACGGGCGGGGGAGGCGCGGCGCATCCTGCGGCTCGAAGCGAAGCGGCGCCCGCGTCCGCCGCGGCGATCGACTGGCGCCGGATCAAAAGCCTGGAGCCTTTCGATACGGACGGCTCGATGGTGGCGGGAGCGATCGCGTCCTTTCTCGCCGATGCGCCCGGGCGCATCGGGGCGATGCGGGCGGCGCAGTCGGCCGCGGACGCGGCCGGCATGGCTGCCGCGGCGCACGCGCTAAAAGGGGCCGCGGCGAACATCGGCGCCGCCCGGCTGCAGGAACTCACGCAGCGCATCGAGTCGCTGGCGCGCGAGGGCGATCTCGCCGGTGCGAGCCGGGCGATCGCCGGCCTGAACAAGGCGCTCGCCGAGGCGCGCGCCGCGCTGGCGCAGCGGGGGAAATCTAGTCCCGGAAGTTGATGAACTGCAGCGGCACGTCGGTCACCGACGTCCGAACCAGCTGGATCGCGGCCTGCAGGTCGTCCTTCTTCGCGCCCGAGACGCGCACTGCGTCGCCCTGGATCGAGGCGGCGACCTTCAGCTTCGCGTCCTTGACCAGCTTCTGGATCTGCTTGCCCTTGTCCTGGGGCACGCCGGTCTTTACCGTCACGCTGCGCTTCACCTTGTCGCCGGAGATCTTTTCCACCGCGCCCAGATCCAGGCTGCGCACGTCGATGTTGCGCTTGGTCATGCGCCCGCGCAGCACGTCCAGGACCTGTCCCAGCTTGAATTCGTCGTCGGCGAACACCGTGAGCAGCAGCTCGGCCAGCTCCACGCGCGCGTCGGACCCCTTGAAGTCGAAGCGGTTGCCGACTTCCTTGTTGGCTTGGTCGACCGCGTTCTTCACTTCCTGCTTGTCCACCTGCGAGACGATGTCGAACGACGGCACGCGCGGTTCCTACCGGTTCAGGCGCTGCAAATCGCCGATCCAGCGCCGTACCGCGGCGTTGGGCCCGAGCAGCCG
>CAZPNH010000112.1:0-6132 GCA_964587635.1 uncultured Bordetella sp. | reverse complement strand
TAGTCGAGGTACGCCACCTCGAATGCCTTGCCGAACTTGTCGTGCAGGTCGATCACGTCGGACGGCGAGAACAGCGTCCACTCGCCGTTTTCCATCACGCGCTTCATGAACAGGTCCGGAATCCAGTTGGCCGTGTTCATGTCGTGCGTGCGGCGCCGGTCGTCGCCCGTGTTCTTGCGCAGCTCGAGGAACTCCTCGATGTCGAGGTGCCAGGTCTCGAGGTAGGAGCAGACCGCGCCCTTGCGCTTGCCGCCCTGGTTGACCGCGACCGCGGTGTCGTTCACCACCTTGAGGAAGGGCACCACGCCCTGCGACTTGCCGTTGGTGCCCTTGATGTGCGAACCCAGCGCGCGCACCGGCGTCCAGTCGTTGCCTAGGCCGCCGGCATACTTCGCCAGCAGCGCGTTTTCCTTGATCGCGTCGTAGATGCCGGTCAGATCGTCGGCCACCGTGGTCAGGTAGCAGGACGACAGCTGCGAGCGCAGCGTGCCCGAGTTGAACAGCGTCGGCGTCGAGCTCATGAAATCGAAGGTCGACAGCACGTCGTAGAACTCGATCGCGCGCTCCTCGCGCCGCTTCTCGTTGAGCGCCAGGCCCATCGCCACGCGCATGAAGAAGGCCTGTGGCAGCTCGATGCGCTCGCCGCGCTCGTGCAGGAAATAGCGGTCGTACAGCGTCTGCAGCCCGAGGTAGCCGAACTTGAGGTCGCGCTCCGCCTTGAGCGCGGCGCCGAGCCGCGCGAGGTCGAATTTCGCCAGCGCGGGGTCGAGCAGCTCGGCCTGCACGCCGCGGGCGATGAAGCCCGGAAAGTAGGCCGCGTAGCGCGAGGCCATCTCGGCCTGCGCCACTTCCTCGCCGATCACTTCGCGCCGGATGGTGTGCAGCAGCAGGCGCGCCGTGGCGTAGCTGTAGGCGGGGTCCTTCTCGATCAGCGCGCGCGCGGCGAGGATCGAGGACTTGCGCACTTCCTCCATCGGCACGCCGTCGTACAGGTCGCGCAGCGTGCTTTCGCGGATCGCCGCGGGCGAGGCGCCGGGCTCGAGGCCCGCGCAGGCCGCGGCAAGCAGCCGGTCCAGCGCCGCCAGGTCGAGCGGCTTGCGCTCGCCGTTTTCCACCACGTGCAGCGCCGGGGCGGCGTTGACCGCCTCCTTGGCGGCCTTTTCCTGGGCGCGCGCGCGGGTGCGCTCCTCGCGATAGAGCACATAGGAGCGCGCCACGTCATGCTGGCTCGCGCGCATGAGCGCGAGCTCGACCTGGTCCTGGATGTCCTCGATATGGAAGGTGCCGCCCTGGGGCTGGCGCCGCACCAGGGCGTTCACCACGCTCTCGGTCAGCTCCGCCACCAGTTCGCGGATGCGCGCCGAGGCGGCGCCCTGGCTGCCGCCCACCGCGAGGTAGGCCTTGGTCATCGCCACCGAGATCTTGGCCGGCTCGAAGCCGACCACGGCGCCGTTGCGCCGGATGATCTTGTAGTCGGCGTAGGGCGAACGTCGCGCAGTACTACTAGGCTCGGAAACGTCCACACCGATGGCTGTGTTCGCTGCCGTGCCCTGCTGCGCTATTTGCATCCCCGTCTCCCGTGTCTCGGGTCCTGCGCGGCGTCGTTGGCAAAACCTCCGGGGAATGACAGCCCCGTTACGACCTAGCGCAAAACCACAATATCTAGTGCTGAACTGTTGATTGGCAACTACTTGTTGTGGGGGCACTCTAGCATGTGGACAAGAAATTGCAAGCACGAAAACGATTGCGCACCGCAATATGTAGTGCCCATATGCGGTGCATACCCTACAGCTAGGGGTACAGCGGAGGGACGGCTTAAGGCGTCCGGGCCAGCGCCGAGAGGAAGCGCGCCCAATCGAAGCGCGTGCCGGGATCGGTCTTGCGGCCCGGTGCGACATCGCTGTGCGCCGCGAACTCGCGCAGCGGCAGGGCCCGCCGCAATTTTTTCACCAGTTGCGCGAGGCCGGCGTACTGGGCGGCGGGGAACGCGCCGTCGTCGGTGCCCTCGAGTTCGACGCCGACCGAGAAATCGTTGCAGCGCTCGCGGTCGCGCCAGCGCGACGCACCGGCGTGCCAGGCGCGCGCCTGCAGCGGCACGAACTGGACCAGGCTGCCGCTGCGCCGGATCAGGAAATGCGAGGAAACGCGCAGTCCCGCGAGATCGGCAAACGAGGGATGCGCTGCGGGATCGAGCCGGTTGGTGAACAGGCGCTCGATGGCATCACCACCATACATGCCGCGCGGCAGGCTGATCGAATGCAGCACCAGCAGGGAAACCTCGGCGCCGGCCGGACGGCTGTCGCAGTTTGGCGACAGTATCCGCCGCGCGCCCGCCACCCAGCCGTCAGTTGCCATCAGACTCCGGTTCACGGATGCCGAGCCGCTGCATGCGGTAGCGCAGGGTGCGGAAGGTCAGGCCGAGCAGCTTCGCCGCGGCGGTGCGGTTGAAGCCGGTCTTCGCCAGCGCATCGAGGATCGCCTGGCGCTCGATGCGGTCCAGGTATTCCGGCAGCGGAGCGCCCGCGCGGTCGCCGGCCGGCGGCTCCTCGCCCGCCAGCGGCCGCAGCCGCAGCGCCTCGGCGCTGATCTCCTCGGCGCCCGACAGCGCGGTGGCGCGCTCGAGGATGTTCTCAAGCTCGCGGATGTTGCCCGGGAAATCGTAGGCCTGCAGCTCCTGCAGCGCCGCGGCCGAGAGGCGCGCCGCCGGCGCGCCGGCCTGCAGCGCCAGGCGCCCGAGGATCGCCGCCGCGATCACCGCGACGTCCTCGCGCGACTCGCGCAGCGACGGCATCTTGAGCTCGATCACGTTCAGGCGGTAATAGAGGTCCTGGCGGAAGCTGCGCGCCTCGACGCGCGCGGCCAGGTCCTGGTGCGTCGCGCTGATGACGCGCACGTCGACCGGGTCTTCCTGGGTGGCGCCGACCTTGCGCACGCGCTTTTCCTGGATCGCGCGCAGCAGCTTCACCTGCATCGCCAACGGCAGTTCCGCGACCTCGTCGAGAAACAGCGTGCCGCCGTCGGCCGCCTGGAAAAACCCGTCGCGGTCCGCCTGCGCGCCGGTGAAGGCGCCCTTGCGGTAGCCGAAGAACTCGCTCTCCATCAGGTTCTCCGGGATCGCGCCGCAGTTGACCGGCACGAAGGCCCGGCCGCGACGCGCGCCGAGCAGGTGGATCTGGCGCGCCGCCAGTTCCTTGCCGCTGCCCGACTCGCCCGAGATGTGCACCGGCGCCTGGGTGCGCGCCAGCTTTGCGATCAGGTCGCGCACCTCGCGCATCGGCGCGCTGTCGCCCAGCAGCTGCGCGCCGGCGGGCGCGGCCTCGCCGCGCCCGGGCAGCGACAGCGCCGACTTCACCAGGGTGCGCAACTGCTCCAGGCCGACCGGCTTGGAAACGTAGTCGAAGGCGCCGGCCTTGAGCGCCGCGACCGCGTTCTCGGCGCTGCCGTGGGCGGTGATCACCGCCACCGGCAGATCGCCGCTCAGTCCCGCGATGTGCCGCACCAGCTCGAGGCCCTCGCCGTCGGGCAGGCGCATGTCGGTGAGGCAGAGTTGGTAGCGCGCGTCGCGCAGGCGCTCCTTCGCCTGCGCGATGCTGCCGGCCGAATCGACGCCCAGGCCCATCTTGGTGAGCGTCAGTTCGAGCAGCTCCCGGATGTCGGGCTCGTCGTCGACCACCAGCACGCGGTGGTCGCGCCCGCTGGTGCTCTGTTCACGCCCGCCGCCGCGCCGCTCGATTTTCTTCATGGGCGCTTCATGCCGCCGGCGCCTCCCGGCAAAGAATCCTGAAGTGCGCTCCGGGCATGTCGTCCACGTATTCCAGCACCGCGCGGTTCGCGGCGCACAACTCGCGGGCGAGATAGAGTCCGAGGCCCGTTCCCTTGCTCTCGGTGGTGAAGAAGGGCTCGAACAGCTGCCCCTGGATCGCCCGCGCGACGCCGGGGCCGTTGTCGATCACGTTGAATTCTACTTGATCGCCGTAGGCGTTCAGCGCGATGCGCACGCTGCCCGGCGCCTGCCCCGCGTGCCGCACCGCGTTGCGCAGCAGGTTCCACAGCACCTGGCGCAGATGCTCGCGGTCGAACTCGACCGTCACGTCGCGCGCGGTCTCGAGGCCGATGCGTCCGGCGGGCACCGATTCGTTGGCGCAGAAATCGTCGACGAACGCCGCCAGCCAGGCGTTCAACGCGACGCGGTCGAGGGCAGCGCGGTCGCGGCGGTTGAGCTGCAGCACGTCCGACACCAGGCGCTCCAGGCGCAGCGTGTTGTCGTGGATGATGCGCGTGAGCCGCTCCCGGTCGCGCCCGCGATGCTCCTCGTTGAGCAGCTCGGCCGCGTGGCTGATCGCCGAGAGCGGATTGCGGATCTCGTGCGCGATGTTCGCGGTCAGGCGGCCGAGCGCGGCGAGCTTGAGTTGCTGCGCCTCCTCGCGCGAGCGTGTCGTGTCCTCGACGAACAACACGGCCAGGTCCTCCTGCGCGCCGGTTTCCATCAGCCGCAGGCGCAGGCCGCGGCCGTGCAGGTCGAACTCGGCGCGCGCCGCGGCGGCGTCGCCCGCGCGCCAGGCGCGCCAGCGCGCGCCGAACCCCGGCAGCAGGCGGGCGAGCTCCACGCCCGGCAGCGAGCCGGCCCCGAGCAGGCGCTGCGCCTGCGGGTTGCACTGGGCCACGCGGCCGTCGCGGTCGAGCACCAGCACGCCGTCCTGCATGTCGGCGATCACCAGCTGGTTGACGCGCAGCTGCGTCTCGAGCGCGCGGCCGCGCTCGCGCGCCAGGCTTTCGTTGGAAGCAACGCGCTGCGCCAGCCAGCTGGTGACGCCGGCGCTGGCGAAGCAGCCGATGGCGAGCAGGCCCGGCTGCAGGTAGTTCGCCTCCGGCGCGTCGAAGCGCAGCAGCCAGTAGCTCTGCTCGAGCAGCAGCGCGAGCGCGGCGAGCGCCGCGTAGAGCAGCGCCAGGCGGCGCGGCGCCACCAGCGCCGCGCCGGTGAGCGCGATCAGCAGCATCACGCCCAGGCCGCTGTGGATTCCGCCGCTGGCGTACATCAGCAGCGTGATGGCCAGGATGTCGACGCCGATGTGCAGGGAAAGCTGCAGGTTGAACAGATCCCGCAGGTAGCGCATCAGGCTCTGGAACACCACGCCCGCCATCAGGTAGGCGACGCTCACCAGGCGGAAAAAATTCAGCTGGTGCGAGCCGAGGTTGAGCGTGTCGCCGTAGAAAAGGGTGATGCCGAGGAACAGCGCCGCCACCGCCATGCAGTAGAGGTTGAAATAGCGCAGCGAGATCCAGAACGACTCCGGCGTGCGCCCGTCGCGCCCGAACAGGCCCGCATAGCGCGGCGCGTCCTGGGGGCGAAGCGCGTCCAGCATGCGCGGCGCGTCCTGCATCAGCCGTCCCGCGGGCCCAGCCGCCAGTGTTCCTCGCTGCAGAAATAGCGGCCGCCGGCGCCAGGCAGGACGCCGCTTGCGGCGTAGGCCTCGCCCTTCGGCAGGTTGACGCCGCAGCGGGCGCAACTCACCAGATCGCCTTTCGCCTCGCCACCGTCCGGTGCCGGGCTGCCACCGCGCGGGCGCGGTCCTTCAATTGCCCGGCGCAGCAGCCAGACGACGAGCACCACGATCAGGACGATGAAAATCAGCCGGCCCATGGTGCCATTATGCGGGAATGACGGAATTGGTCGGGGTGACTGGATTCGAACCAGCGACACCTGCGTCCCGAACGCAGTACTCTACCAGGCTGAGCTACACCCCGAAACGCGACTACGCAGCGGCTTACGACTGGCGAACCACCGAGAAGGACGCCAATTCTAGCAAAGAATCCTTGTATTTCGAGGCGGGCAGGCCCCGCAGGGCGCTGCGCGCTGCTTCCGCTTCGCGCTGCGCGACGCCGCGCGCGTACTCGAGCGCGCCGCAGGCCATCACCGCCCGCAGCACGCTTGGGAATTCGTCGCGGCCGCCCTCGACGATCGCATGCCGTACCGCCGCCGCATGCTCGGCCGAGCCGCAGGCCATGGCGCGGATGAGCGGCAGCGTCGGCTTGCCCTCGGCCAGGTCGTCGCCCAGGCTCTTGCCGATGGTCTCGGCGTCGCCCGAGTAGTCGAGCACGTCGTCGATCAGCTGGAAAGCCGTACCGAGGCGC
>CAZPNH010000111.1:0-6156 GCA_964587635.1 uncultured Bordetella sp. | reverse complement strand
ATCCTGCTGTGGCCGCTGCCGCAAATGGTCATCGCGATTTCCTTTGCCGCGGCCGCCCAGCAGCCCGTCAAGATCGGCATGAGCATGCCGCAGACCGGCGCTCTCGGCGCGGGCGGCAAGGCGGCCCTGCTTGCGCTGCAGATGTGGGTCGAGGACGTCAACGCCAAGGGCGGGCTGCTCGGCCGCAAGGTGGAATTCATCTCCTACGACGACCAGACCAACCCCGGCCTCGTCCCGGGGATCTACACCAAGCTGCTCGACATCGACAAGGTCGACCTGCTGATCGCGCCCTACGGCACCAACGTGACCGCGCCGATCATGCCGCTCGTCAAGCAGCGCGACTTGCTGCTGATGGGGAATTTTTCGTTCGACGTCAACGCGCAGATCCGGCACGACAAGTGGTTCAACAACGCCCCCTGGGGTGCCGGCGCGCTCGCCTGGGGCGGCTCCTTCCTGGATGCGGCGCAGAAGCTGGGCGGCAAGACGATCGCCTTCATGGCGGCGGACGCCGAATTCGCGCAGAACCTGTGCACCGGCGGCCGCGCCATCGCGAAGGCGAAGGGCCTGGTGACGGTGTACGACCAGAACTATCCGCCCAACTCGGTGGATTTCTCCTCGATCATCCGCGCGGTGCGCGCCGCCAAGCCCGACATCGTTTTCATCTGCTCGTACCCGGCCGAATCCGTGGCCATTGTGCGCGCGGTGAGCGAGATCGGCGTGGGCCCCACGGTGAAGATCATCGGCGGCGGCATGGTCGGCCTGCAGTTCACGCCGAACATGGAGGCGCTCGGGCCGCTCTTGAACGGCTTCGTCAACTACAACAGCTACGTGCCGGAGAAGACGCTCAACAACCCGGCCGTGCGCGATTTCCTCAAGCGCTATGAAGTGCGCGCCAAGGCCGCCAAGGTCGACGTGCTCGGCTACTACCTGCCGCCGTACAACTACGCCATCGGGCAGATGATCGAGCAGGCGGTCGGCGCGACCAAGAGCCTGGACAGCAAGGTGCTGGCCGACTACCTGCACAGGAACGAAATGAAGACGATGGTCGGCAACATCCGCTTCGACACGGTCGGCGAATGGGCGACGCCGAAGCTGGTGATGGCGCAGTTCCGCGGCGTCAAGGGCAAGGACGTCGAGCAATTCCGCGAGGAAGGCAAGCAGGTGATCATCGCGCCGGCGGCGATGAAGACGGGCGAGGTCCTGCCTTTCGACAAGGCACGGAATTAGGTCCTGGACGGCCAGCTTCTATTCGAGGCGGTCCTCGCCGGGATCCTGCTCGGCTGCTTCTACGCCGCGGTAAGCGTCGGGCTGTCGATCTCTTTCGGCCTGCTCGACGTGCCGCAGGTCGCCCATCCGGCGTTCCTCGTGATGGGCGCGTACGCGACCTTTGTGCTGGCCGGCCACGGCATCGATCCGCTGCTCGCCGGGCTGCTGCTGATGCCGCTGTTCTTCGTCTTCGGCCTGGGCGTCTACCAGTTCTACTACACAACCTTCGAGGGGCGCGGCTCCGACCAGGGGCTGCGCGGCCTTGCGTTCTTCTTCGGGGTCGCCTTCATCGTGCAGGTCGGCTTGATCCTCGCGTTCGGCGTGGACCAGCAGCTGGTGGATGCTTCCTACATCGGATCGAGCGTGGAGTTCGGCGAAATGCGCGTGCCCAAGCGCATGCTGGTCGCGTTCGGCGTCGCGCTGGCGCTCACCGGGGCGCTGGCGCTCTACCTGTCGCGGACCTTCACCGGCCGGGCGATCAAGGCGGTGGCGCAGGATGAGGGGGCCCTTCGCCTCATGGGCGCCGATCCGGTGCGCATCAAGCGCTTTGCCTTCGGCATCGCCACTTCGACCTGCGCGCTCGCGGGCGCGCTGCTGATCATCGTCGGGCCGGTCGATCCGAATCTCGACCGTCTCTATATCGGCCGCACCTTCTGCGTGGTGGTGCTGGCCGGCCTGGGCAGCATGAGCGGGACGCTGGTGGCGGGCCTGATCCTCGGCATCGCCGAATCCATCGTGCTCTCCACGGCAGGCACCGCGTGGGCGCCGGCGGTGGCGTTCGGAATACTGCTCTTCGTCCTGGGTGTGCGTCCCGCCGGGTTGTTCGGCAGGTAATGAAGCGCTTTCTCCTGGGCGCGGTGGTGGTGCTGGCGCTGGCCGCCTCGATGCCGTTCTTTTTCCGCAACGAGTATTTCTTTTTCGCCGGCTACGTGGTGCTGCAGCTGATCGTGCTGGCGACCGCCTGGAACATCCTCGGCGGCTACGCGGGCTACGTGAATTTCGGCACTGGCGCGTTCTTCGCGGTCGGCGCCTATACCGCCGTTGCGCTCTACAAGGCGTTCGCACTGCCGCTGGGGCTGCAGATCCTGGCCGGCGCCGCGGCTTCCGGGCTGCTCGGCTTCGGCGTCGGCATGCTGACGCTGCGCCTGCGCGGGATCTTCTTCTCCATCGCGACCATCGCGGTGGCGATCGTGCTTGAGACCGTGGTGCTGAACTGGCACTACGTGGGCGGCGCCAAGGGCCTGCCGACCCTGCGGCCCACCGAAACGCCGTTTTTCGCCAGCTACACGGTATGGCTGTTCTTCGTCATGGCGGTGATCGCTGTCGTCGCCGTCGGCTCGGCGCGCTATATCGAGACATCCTGGATCGGCCGCGGCCTGCGCGCCATCCGCGACAACGAGGGCGCCGCCGAATGCTCGGGCGTGCCGACGCTGAAACTCAAGCTCGGCGCGGCCACGTTGTCCGGCGCGCTGATGGGCGCGGCCGGCGCGCCGTACGCGCAATACCTGTCTTTCATCGAGCCGACCTCCACTTTCAGCCTGAACCACGCCGTCAACGCCTTGGCGATGCCGATCATCGGCGGCATGGGGCACTGGATCGGGCCGGTGATCGGCGCGGTGCTGCTCGGCACGCTGCAGCAGGTCGTCACCGTAACGGTCTCCTCCGAAGTCAACGTGCTCGTGGTGGGCATCATGCTGGTGGTATTCGTGGTCGCCGCCCCCGAAGGAATCCTGGGCCTGGTCAAGAGATGGACAAGAGCCTCCTCGAAATAAGCGGCATCTCGAAGCAGTTCGGCGGCTTCGCGGCCCTGTCCGGGGTGAGCATCGGCGTCGCGAAAGGCGAGCGCTTCGGCCTGATCGGCCCGAACGGCTCGGGCAAGACGACGCTCATCAACTGCGTGTCCGGCGTCCTCGCGCACGACGGCGGCAGCATCCGCTTCGACGGCAGGGACATCTCGACGCTGCCGGCCTACCAGCGCACGCGGCGCGGCATCGCGCGCAGCTTTCAGATCCCGCGCCCCTTCGCGAGCATGTCGGTGCTGGAAAACCTGCTGGTGCCGCTCGAATACGTGAGCAACGGCAAGATCGAGGAAGCGCATGAAATCCTGCGGCAGATCGGTCTCGCGGACAAGGCCGCGACGCAGTCGAACCAGCTCTCGCAGGTCGAACTTCGCAAGCTCGAACTGGCGCGCGCCATGGCCGCGCGGCCGCAGCTGCTGATCTCGGACGAAGCGATGGCCGGCCTTTCCTCGAACGAGGTGAGCGAGGTGCTGGAAATCCTCTTCAAGCTGAACGCGGACGGCATCACCATCATCATGATCGAGCACATCATGCAGGCGGTGATGAAGTTCTCGCAGCGCGTGGTGTGCCTGGACGCCGGGCGCATCATCTGCGAAGGAACTCCCGCCGCCATCGTCGCCAACCCCGAAGTGCAGAAGGCCTACCTTGGCGCTTGAACTGACGATCAGTGGCATCGATGCCGGCTACGGCGCCGTCCGCGCGCTGCACGGGCTTTCCTTGTCGATAAAAGAAAAGGAAACCGTGGCGCTGCTCGGCACCAACGGCAACGGCAAGAGCACGCTGATGAAGTGCGTGATGGGAATCGTGCGGCCGACGGCGGGGAAAATTGAACTGAATATTGCAGGCCAGACCCGCGATCTCACGCGCCTCTCCACCGAGGAAATCGTGAACCTGGGCGTTGCCATGGTGCCGGAAGGGCGGCGCCTGTTCCCGAAGCTCACGGTGGAGGAAAACCTGCTGCTCGGCGCGTATCGCCCGCATGCGCGCCCCGACATCGCCAAGAACCTCGCGCTCTGCTACGAGACTTTCGACGTGCTGAAAGAGCGCAGGCGCCAGCTCGCCGGTTCCATGTCGGGCGGCCAGCAGCAGATGCTGGCGATCGCGCGCGCTCTGATGTCGTCCCCGAAGCTGCTGCTGGTGGACGAGCCTTCGGTCGGCCTGTCGCCGCTGCTCGTGTCGAACACGGTGACCATGATCAAGCAATTGAAAGAGCGCCACGGCCTCACGGTGCTGATGGCGGAACAGAACTTCCACCAGGCGATCCGCATCGCCGACCGCGTCTACATCATCGTGCACGGCGAGATCGTGTTCGAAGGCAAAACGGTAGCCGAACTCGAGAACAACAGCCTGGTGAAGAACTACTACCTCGGCGCGGCGAGCTGAGCGGCGGCCCCTTGGCGCAATCGCTGCGATCCCTGCCCGTCAGCCTGTTCAGCGCCGTGATGGGGCTGGCGGGCCTGGGGCTGGCCTGCCGCGGCACGGCGCTGCCTGTTCTGCTGGCGGATTTGTGGATCGCGCTGGGTGCGCTGGCGCTCGCGCTGCTGCTGCCGGCCTATGCCCTCAAGGTGCTTCGCCACCGCGCGGAAGCGAAGGAGGAATTCACAAATCCGGCGCTGCTCGGATTCTGCGGCGCGCTGCCCGTCGCGCTCACCCTGGTCGCCGCGGGGATCGCGCCCTGGACAAGGGAAGGGGCCGAAATTCTCTGGTGGCCGGGCGTCATGCTGCTGCTGGCGTTCCAGCTCTGGATG
Organism: uncultured Bordetella sp.; assembly: GCA_964587635.1. Taxonomy (GTDB): domain Bacteria; phylum Pseudomonadota; class Gammaproteobacteria; order Burkholderiales; family SG8-39; genus RBG-16-66-20. The sequence goes on along the minus strand of CAZPNH010000111.1, from coordinate 1,343 downwards.
CTGGTGCGCCTGCTCTCGGGCGGCATCCCGCTCGCGCAGGCGAATGGCGGCTGGCTGATCGTGCTGGTGGGCGGCATCGTGATTCCGACCTCGGGCCTGCCGCTCGGCCATCCGGAGATTTCGGCGTACACGTTCGGCGTATCCGCGCTGCTGGCGCCGTTCGTGGTGGGGCTCCTGCTGTACCGGACGCTGTTCGGGCCGGCGCTGCCGGCGCCGTTCCGGCCGACGCTGTTCATCGTGCTGGTGCCGCCCTCGCTCATCTATCTCAATGGCGCTGCACTCTCGGGCGAACCCGCCGGCCTCTTCCTGCAGGGGCTGTTCTTCTGCGCGCTGCCGCTCGCCGCGGCGCTGTTGATCGCGTCGCGGGATTTCTTGCGCTGGCCGTTCGGGGCGCCGTGGTGGGCGTTCACCTTCCCGCTGGATGCGCTCGCGGGTGCCACGTCGCAGTACGCGCGCTCCCACCCCGCGGGTCCGTGGCCGGCAGTCGCGGCCGTCACGCTCGCCTTGGCGACAGGCTTCGTGGTTCTGGTGCTATACCGGACCCTGGCCGTGCTTTTCCGGGGCGAACTGTTTCCGGCGCCCTAGTTCACCAGGAGGTATGCATGGGAAATCGGAAGAAGGCCGCGCCCGGCACGAAAATCGCCCATCACACCACGGAGGCGATCTACATCCGCGGCGAGAGCCTGGTGGACGACCTGATCGGCAAGCTCACGTTCACCGAGATGATGTATTTCCAGCTGCTGGGCGCGAAGCCGACGCCGGCGCAGACCCGCATCCTAGACGCAGTGCTGGTGACATTGATGGAGCACGGCCTCACGCCGTCGGTGATCGTCTCCCGCCTCATCTACGATTCCTGTCCCGAGGCGGTGCAGGCGGCGGTGGCGGCCGGGCTGCTCGGCGTCGGCAGCACCTTCATCGGCACGATGGAAGGTTGTGCGGCGAATCTGGAGGAAATAATTTCTTCGGAAAATCAACCAAATACTGCCAAAAACCTCGCGCAACGATTCCGCGCGGCGAAGCAACCGATTCCCGGCTTCGGCCATCCGCACCACAAGCCGGACGACCCGCGCTCGCCGCGCCTGCTGGCGATCGCGGAGGAAGCCGGCGTGCCCGGGCGCCACATCCGCGCGCTGCGGCTGCTGGCGCAGGAAGTGGACGCGGCCTGGGGCCGGCACCTGACCATCAACGCCACGGGCGCCATCGCCGCGCTGCTGGGCGAAATCGGCGTGCCGCGCGAAGTGGCGCGCGGCATCGCGGTGGTGAGCCGCGCCGCCGGCCTCGTCGGGCATATCCGCGAGGAGCAGATCGATCCCTCGGCGCGCCACATCTGGGACACGGTGGCC
>CAZPNH010000110.1:0-6170 GCA_964587635.1 uncultured Bordetella sp. | reverse complement strand
TGGACCGACGGCGAGATCCTGCTGCTGGGCCATCTGGCCGAGGGCTACGGCCACTCGGGCGTGCAGATATCCAGGCCGGCCGACGTCGAGCCGGCGCTGCGCGAGGCCTTCAAGCGCAAGAAGGACCTGGTGTTCCTGGATTTCCTCACCGACCAGACGGAAAACGTCTATCCGATGATCCCCGGCGGCAAGGGGATCACGGAAATGATCCTCTCAGAGGATCTCTGATGCGGCACATCATTTCGATCCTGGTCGAAAACGAGGCCGGGGCCCTGTCGCGCATCTCCAACATGTTCTCGGCGCGCGGCTACAACATCGAGTCGCTCACCGTGGCGCCCACCGAGGACGCCTCCATGTCGCGCCTCACGGTGGTGACCAAGGGCTCGGACGAGGTGATCGAGAAAATCACCAAGCAGCTCAATAAGCTGGTGGAAGTGGTGAAGGTCGTGGACCTCTCGGAGGCCGAGCACATCGAGCGCGAGCTGATGCTCATCAAGGTGCGCGCCGGCGCCAAGGAGCGCGAGGACGTGAAGCGCATGGCCGACATTTTCCGCGGCCGCGTCATCGACGTCTCGGACAACACCTACACCATCGAACTCACCGGCGACGGCGCCAAGCTCGACGCCTTCATCCAGGCGCTCGACCAGAGCGCGATACTGGAAACCGTGCGCACCGGCGCCAGCGGCATCGGCAGGGGCAACAGAATTCTCAGGGTCTAGGGCCGAACCCGCTTCGGCCTTTCGGTTTCAATACGGGGGTTTCCATGAAGGTCTATTACGACAAAGACGCCGACCTTTCGCTCATCAAGGGCAAGAAGGTCACCATTCTCGGCTACGGCTCGCAGGGGCACGCGCACGCGCTCAACCTGCACGAATCCGGCATGAAGGTCACGGTCGGGCTGCGCAAGAGCGGCCCGTCCTGGGACAAGGCGAAAAAGGCTGGCCTCAAGGTTGCCGAGGTGGTCGAGGCGGTGAAGAGCGCCGACATCGTCATGATGCTGCTGCCGGACGAGCACATCGCCGCCGTGTACAACGAGTTCGTGGCGCCCAACCTGAAGAAGGGCGGCGCGCTCGCGTTCGCGCACGGCTTCAACGTCCACTACGGCCAGGTGCAGCCGCGCAAGGACCTCGACGTCTGGATGGTCGCGCCCAAGGCGCCGGGCCACACCGTGCGCTCGACCTACGTCGGCGGCGGCGGCACGCCCTGCCTGGTGGCGGTGTACCAGAACCCGTCGAAGAAGGCGCGCGACATGGCGATCTCCTACGCCTCGGCGATCGGCGGCGGCAAGGCCGGCATCATCGAGACCAACTTCAAGGAAGAGACCGAAACCGATCTCTTCGGCGAGCAGGCCGTGCTGTGCGGCGGCACCGTCGAGCTGGTGAAGGCGGGCTTCGACACGCTGGTGGAGGCCGGCTACGCGCCGGAGATGGCGTATTTCGAGTGCCTGCACGAGCTCAAGCTCATCGTCGACCTGATGTACGAGGGCGGCATCGGCACCATGAACTACTCGATCTCGAACAACGCCGAGTACGGCGAATACGTGAGCGGCCCGAAAGTCATCGACGCGGGCACGCGCCAGCGCATGAAGGAAATCCTCGGCCGCATCCAGTCGGGCGATTACGCGAAGGAATTCGTGCTCGAGAACCGCGCCGGCGCGCCGACGCTGCTGTCGCGCCGACGCCAGACCGCCGAGCTGCCGATCGAGAAGGTCGGCGGGCGGCTGCGCGAAATGATGCCGTGGATCAGGAAGAACCGGCTGGTCGACACCTCGAAGAACTAGTCGCCATGAAGACCGTTCTTTTTGCTTTCCTGGGGCTATTCCTGCTTGCGGCCTGCAGCAAGACGCCCGAGTCGGAGACCGCGAAGAAGGTCGGCGAGCAGCCCAAGCAGATCGTCGACAAGGTCACCACCGACCTGAACAAGGCGATGCAGAAGGAAACCGAGCGGCAGCAGAGCACGGAGAAAAAAGACTAGCGGATGGCGGCGCATCCCCGGCACTATCCGCACCCGCTCATCGCGCGCGAAGGCTGGCCGTTCCTCGCGGCGGCCCTGGTGTTCTCCCTGGGGGTTCATTTTTTCCTCGGCTGGTTCTGGGCGCTGCCCTTCTGGCTGATCGCTTTTTTCATCCTGCAGTTCTTCCGCGATCCGCCGCGCGCGATCCCGCAGGACCCGCGGGCCGTGCTGTCGCCCGCCGACGGCCGCATCGTCGCGGTGGAGAAGGTGCGCGATCCTTACCTCGACCGCGATGCGCTGAAGATCTCGGTGTTCATGAACGTCTTCAATGTGCATTCCAACCGCTCGCCCGTGGACGGCAGCGTGCAGCAGCGCTGGTACCACGCGGGCAGCTTCCTCAACGCCGCGCTGGACAAGGCCTCGCTGGAAAACGAAAGGAACGCCCTGTGGCTGCGCACCGGCGGCGGCCAGGACGTCACCTGCGTGCAGATCGCGGGTTTGGTCGCGCGCCGGATTCTCTGCTATGTTGAAAAGGGAGCGGCTTTGGAGCGGGGACAGCGCTACGGATTCATCCGCTTCGGTTCGCGCGTCGATGTGTACCTGCCGCTGGATGCTGAAATAAAAGCGGCGCTCGGCGACAAGGTGTACGCCACGGAGTCAATCCTTGCGAGGTTGAAGGCGCATGGGTGAGATGGAGGAACTCGAGGAAGCCAGGCACGAACCGCCGGAGGAGATGCGGCCCCGGGGCATCGGCGCGTTGCGCCGCCGCGGCATCTACCTGCTGCCCAACCTCTTCACCACCGCGTCGCTGTTCTCCGGCTTCTACGCCATCGTGCAGGCGATGAACAACCGCTTCGAAATCGCCGCGATCGCCATCTTCGTCGCCATGGTGCTGGACGGGCTGGACGGCCGCATCGCGCGCATGACCCACACGCAGAGCGAGTTCGGCGCGCAGTACGACAGCCTGTCCGACATGGTTTCCTTCGGCGCCGCGCCCGCGCTGGTAATGTACGTGTGGGCGCTCAAGGACCTCGGCAAGCTCGGCTGGATCGCCGCCTTCGTCTACTGCGCGGGCGCCGCGCTGCGCCTCGCGCGCTTCAACACCAACATCGACGTGGTCGACAAGCGCTATTTCCAGGGGCTGCCCAGCCCGATGGCGGCGGCGCTGCTGGCGGGTCTCGTGTGGGTATTCGACGACTTCGGCATCGACCGCGAGCTCTGGCTGAGCGTGATCGCCTGGGTGTTCACCATGTACGCCGGCATCACCATGGTCACCAACGTGCCGTTTTACAGCTTCAAGGAATTCAACCTGAAGCGGGCGGTGCCGTTCTGGGTAGTGGCGGTCTTCGCCGCCAGCCTGGGCGTGGTTTCGCTCAAGCCCTCGGTGATGCTGTTCCTGCTGTTCCTGGGCTACTCGGTCTCCGGCTACGTGCTGTGGGGGCTGGGCCGGCGTGCCAAGCCGGCCGCCTGAGGCCAAGTTGCCCTTTCGCCGCAATTCAAGCTATAGTTGCCGCATGACCTCCGCAGTCGCCCTTCTCATTGCGACCGCCACCAGCCTGGCCCTTCTGGCCCTCACGGCTGGCCTGCTGCTGCGCCTCGCGCGCACAAAATAACCCCCCAATTCGGCAGTACCCCTTAACCGCCCTACCCAGGCGGCAAGGCAAACGCGCGTAAACAGCGCGCATCCACCCAAGGAGCGGCTATGAGCACAGGCAAATTGATCATTTTCGACACCACCATGCGCGACGGCGAGCAGTCGCCCGGCGCCTCCATGACCAAGGACGAGAAGCTGCGCATCGCGCGCCAGCTGGAGCGCATGAAGGTGGACGTGATCGAAGCCGGCTTCCCGGCGTCCTCCAACGGCGATTTCGAGGCGGTGAGCGCGGTCGCGAAACTGGTCAAGGATTCGACGGTGGCCGGCCTGTGCCGCGCCAACGACAAGGACGTGCAGCGCGGCATCGACGCGCTCAAGGGCGCCAAGTCCTGGCGCATCCACACCTTCCTCGCCACCAGCCCGCTGCACATGAAAATGAAGCTGCGCATGACGCCGGACCAGGTGTTCGAGCAGGCGAAGCTGGCGGTGCGCTACGCGAAAAACGCCTGCCCCGACGTGGAGTTCTCGCCCGAGGACGCCAGCCGCTCGGAGCCGGATTTCCTTTGCCGCGTGATCGAGGCGGTGATCAAGGAGGGCGCGACCACCATCAACATCCCCGACACGGTCGGTTACGCGGTGCCGGAGCAGTTCGGCGAAATGATCCGCTCGTTGCGGGAACGGATCCCGAATTCCGACAAGGCGGTGTGGAGCGTGCATTGCCACAACGACCTCGGCATGGCGGTGGCGAATTCGCTGGCCGCGGTGCGCATCGGCGGCGCACGCCAGATCGAGTGCACGGTGAATGGCCTGGGCGAGCGCGCCGGCAACACTTCGCTCGAAGAAGTCGTCATGGCGTTGCGCACCCGGAAGGATTTTTTCAACTTGCAGACGCGGATCGACACGACGCAGATCGTCCCCGCCTCGCGCCTCGTGTCGCAGATCACCGGCTTCGTGGTGCAGCCGAACAAGGCGGTGGTCGGCGCCAACGCCTTCGCGCACGCCTCCGGCATCCACCAGGACGGCGTGCTCAAGGCGCGCGAAACCTACGAAATAATGACCGCCGAGGACGTGGGCTGGAGCGCCAACAAAATCGTGCTGGGCAAGCTCTCCGGGCGCACCGCCTTCAAGCAGCGCCTCAAGGAGCTCGGCATCGAGCTGGACAACGAAGAGGGCTACAACAAGGCCTTCCAGCGCTTCAAGGACCTGGCCGACAAGAAGGCCGAGATATTCGATGAAGACCTGCAGGCGCTGGTGGCGCAGGAAGCCGGCATCGTCAGCGACGACGTGTGGGGCCTGGTGAGCATGAGCCAGGGCAGCGGCACGAGCGACAAGCCGCACGCTGCCATTGTCCTAAAACGGAATGGGAAGGACGTGAAGGCTGAGTCGAAAGGCGATGGTCCGGTCGACGCCATCTTCAAGGCCATCGAAAGCGTGGCCATGAGCGGCGCCGAGCTGCTGCTGTTCTCGGTGAACGCGGTGACGCAGGGCACCGAGAGCCAGGGCGAGGTCACGGTGCGGCTCTCCAAGGGCGGGCGCATTGTCAACGGCGTCGGCGCCGACACCGACATCGTGGTCGCCTCGGCCAAGGCCTACATCAGCGCGCTGAACAAGATCGAAAGCAAGATCGAGCGCGTCAATCCGCAGTACCAGGCGCAGCACTGACATGGGCGCGGGCGTGGTGGTCGAGCAGTTCACGCGCCAGGCGGCGAGCTTCGCGCGGCTGCCCGGCCACGAGGAAGCCACCGAGCTGCTGCTCGACATGGCGGGCGTCTCGGGCGGTACGGAATTGCTCGACGTCGCCTGCGGCCCGGGGATGGTCGCTTGCGCGGCGGCGCAGCGCGTTGGCAGCACGGTCCGCGTCACCGGCATCGATCTGACGCCGGCGATGATCGAGCAGGCGAAAGCGCTGCAGGCGAAGCTGGGCCTTGGCAACGTCGAATGGCGGGTGGGCGAGGCGACCGCGCTGCCCTTCGCCGCGGCGGGTTTCGACGCGGTGACGACGCGCTACAGCATGCATCACGTCGCCGATCCCGACGAAGTGGTCGCCGAACTGATGCGCGTGGCGCGGCCCGGCGCGCGCGTTGCGATCGCCGACATGGTGATGCCGTGCGCGCAGGGCGCCGCCTACGACCGCATGGAGCGCCTGCGCGATCCCTCGCACGTGCGCACGCTGACGCGGGAAGCACTCGTCGCGCTGGCGGTCGCCGCGGGACTGCGCGACATCCGCGCGGCCGACTATCCGTTCACCGTCGATCTCGATCGCCTCATGCTCGCCTCGTTTCCGGAGCCGGGCAATGCGGGGCGGGTGCGCGAGATGTTCGAAGCGGACGTCGGCGCGGACCGGATGGGGCTCAGCCTGCGGCTCGAAGGAGGCGCGATCAAGCTGACTTATCCGGTGACCATCGTCGCCGGCGTCAAGGCATGAACCCGCGCCGCTCCTGGCTCTTCGTGCCGGGCGCGGATGCGGCGGCGCATGCCTCGGCCGCGCGTTCGGCCGCGGACGTGCTCATCCTGGAACTCGAAGACTTCACGCCGCCGGAGTTGCGGCCCAAGGCGAGAGCGCTGTCGCGCCAGGTGTTCGACGGCTGGCGGCGCGCCGGGAAGGTCGCGGCGGTACGCATCA
>CAZPNH010000109.1:0-6176 GCA_964587635.1 uncultured Bordetella sp. | reverse complement strand
AGCGCATCACCTTCTCGGACGCACGCGCAGTCCAGGCGCCGCCGTAATGCATCGGGTCGCCCGCCATGACCGCCACCGGCCAGCCCGACAGCCGCGCGAATCCCGTGACGATCGAGCGGCCCCACAGCTTGCCGGTTTCGAAAAAGGAATCCCTGTCCACGACGGAGGCGATGATCCTGCGCATGGCGTAGACCTTGCGCGGATCGCGCGGCACCGCTTCAATGAGCCAGGGGTCGGCGCGCTGCGGATCGTCGTCGCAGGCCGCGCGCGCCGCCAGGTCGTGGACAGAGTTTGGCAGGTAAGACAAAAAGCGCCGCGCGCGCTCGAAGGCGTCGTCCTCGCTCGCGGCTTCGTCGTCCACCGCGCCGTTGCGCGTGTGGATGTGGCTGCCGCCCAGTTCGTTCTTCTCGAACTTGCCGTGCGTCCACTGCACCACCGGCGGCCCGGCGACGAACATCTGCGATGTGTCCTTCACCATCACCGAATAGTGGCTCGCCACCACGCGCGCCGCGCCCAGGCCCGCCACCGAACCGAGCGCGAGCGACACCACCGGAATTTCAGAGAGGTTGTCGGTCCACCAGTCCCACAGAAACGCTTTCGGCATCGGCGAGTGGCCCTGCATCTCCAGGTTCTTCACCGAACCGCCGCCGCCCGTGCCGTCCACCAGGCGCACCAGCGGCAGCCGCAGGTCGCAGGCCATGCGCTCCACCGCCAGCAGCTTGTTCTTGATGCCGCCGTCGTTGGCGCCGCCGCGCACGGTGAAATCGTCGCCGGTGATCGCCACCGGCCGCCCGCCGATGCGCCCGCGCCCCATGACGAGGTTGGCGGGCGTGAATTCCGCCAGTTCGCCGTCGGCGCCATAACCCGCCACCCCCGCCAGCGCGCCGATTTCGTGGAACGAGCCCGGGTCGAGCAACCGGTCGACGCGCTCGCGCACGGTGAGTTTGCCGCCATCGTGCTGGCGCTTGACCTTGTCCGGGCCGCCCATGCGCTTCGCGAGTTCCTCGCGCCGGCGCAGTTCCTCGATTTCTTTTTCCCAGCTCATCGGAGTCAGAGTTTAAGCGCGATCAGGCCGGCGAGCACCGCGGCGGCGCCGGCCAGGCGCTCCTTCAGGTGGCCTTCCTTCAGCAGCCAGGCACCGATCAGCGCGGCGAAAATCACCGAAGTCTCGCGCAGCGCGGCGACGATCGCCACCGGCGCGCGGGTCATCGCCCACAGCGCGATGCCATACGACAGGCCGGAGCAGGTTGCTCCCGCGACGCCGACCCACCAGTAGCGGCGCGCGTGCGCGAGCAGCGCGCCGCGTTTGGTCGCCAGTACGAACAGGCCGAACGGCAGGCCGAGGAACACGAACAGCCAGACGACGTAGCGTTCGGTGCCGCCAGAGGCGCGCGCTCCCGCTGCATCGATCAGCGTGTAGACGGCGATGATGGCGGCGCTGAACAGCGCCCAGAGGGTCGCGGTGGTTGCGTTCTTGCCCGATTTTTCTCCCGCCGTGCGGCCCTTCGCGCGCCCGACGAATGCGAGCGACAGGACGCCGCCGGAAATCAGCAGGACGCCGGCCCAGGTGCTGGCCGTCAGCGTCTCGCCGAACAGGAAACCGCTCGCCAGCGCCACCAGCAGCGGCGCGCCGCCGCGCATGATCGGGTAGATGTGAGAAAGGTCGCCGATGCGGTAGGCCGCGGCGATGGCGGTGTAATAGCCGATGTGCACCACCACCGTCCCGAAGATATAGGGCCAGGACGCGCGCGCGGGCGCCTCGACCGCCAAGGTAAGCGGCAGCGCCATCAAACTGCCGCCCAGGGCCACCAGCGCGGTGTCGAGCAGCGGGTCGCGGCCGGCCTTGATGAGGGCGTTCCAGGACGCGTGCAGCAGAGCCGCGCCGAGGACTGCGAACGTGACCGGTAAAGTGAGTTCCAGGGGGTTTCCGGACGGGTTTTCCGAGCGAAGTCTAAGTTAGAATCGGCATCCCCTCCAGGAGGAGAGACTTCGCAATGAGCGACGCGGCTTCGTATTCCGTTCGCGACGGCATCGCCGTCATCACCATGAACAACCCGCCCGTCAACAGCATGTCGGCGGCAAACCGCGTCCACGTCGGCGGCGCGCTAAAGCAAGCTGACGCCGATCCTGCCGTCAAGGCGATCGTGCTGATCGGCTCCGAGAAGGCCTTTTCGGGCGGCGCCGAGATCCGCGAGTTCAACACTGAAAAATCCCGCGTCTCGCCAGTGCTGCCGGAACTGAACGACATCCAGGACGGCCTGAAGAAGCCGCTGGTCGCGGCCATCGGCGGCTTCGCGCTGGGCGGCGGACTCGAGCTCGCGCTCGGCTGCCACTACCGCGTCGCCATGCCGAAGGCGCAGCTGGGCCTGCCCGAAGTGAAGCTCGGCCTGCTGCCCGGCTCCGGCGGAACCCAGCGCCTGCCGCGCGTGGTGCCGATGGCGGAGGCGGTGAAGATGATGACCACCGGCAACCCGGTTGCCGCCGACAAGGCGAAGAGCCTTGGGCTGGTGGATGGCCTCGTTCAGGGAGATTTGCTGGAAGGCGCGCTGGCCTTTGCCAAAGAACTGATAAAACAAAACAAAGGTCCGAAACGGATCCGCGACCTGCCCGCCAAGATGGAAGGCGATCCGAAGGCGTTCTTCGACGCGGTGCGCGCGGAAGTGAAGAAGGCTTCGCGCGGCTACCCGGCGCCGCTGGAAATCGTCGCCTGCTGCGAAGCGGCGGCAACCCGGTCCTTCGACGAAGGCCGCAAGTTCGAGCGCGAGCGCTTCATGGTGCTGGTCGAGGGGAGTGAATCGAAGGCCATGCGCCACATGTTCTTCGCGGAGCGCCAGACGGCGAAGATCCCCGACGTGCCGGAAGACACGCCGACGCGCCCCATAAAGAGCGCGGCGGTGATCGGCGCAGGCACCATGGGCGGCGGCATCGCGATGAATTTCGCCAACGCCGGCATCCCGGTGTCGATCATGGACATGACGCAGGAGGCGGTCGACAAGGGCATGGCCAAGATCAAGGCCAACTACGCCAACACCGTCTCCAAGGGGCGCCTGAAGCAGGAGGAGATGGACAAGCGCATGGCGCTGATCAAACCCACGACGGCGCTCGAGGCCGGCAAGGACGCCGACATCGTCATCGAGGCGGTGTTCGAACGGATGGACGTGAAGCGGGACATGTTCAAAAAGCTCGACGCGGTCATGAAGCCCGGCGCCATCCTCGCCACAAACACCTCGACGCTGGACGTGAACGCCATCGCCGCGGTCACCGGGCGGCCGCAGGACGTGATCGGCACGCATTTCTTTTCGCCGGCCAACGTGATGCGCCTGCTGGAAGTGGTGCGCGGCGCGAAGACGGCGAAGGACGTGCTCGCCACCACCATGAAGCTGGGCAAGCAGATCAAGAAGGTGCCGGTGGTCTCGGGCGTCTGCGACGGCTTCATCGGCAACCGCATGGTGGAGAAGTACGGGCAGCAGTCTCTCTTCCTGCTGGATGAGGGCTGCTCGCCGCAGCAGGTCGACGCGGCGGCTCACAAGTGGGGCATGGCGATGGGCCCGCTCGCGATGGGCGACATGGCGGGCCTGGACATCGGCTGGGAGATCAGGAAACGCCGATACGTCGAGCGGCCGAATTTCGTCTACTCGAAGGTCGGCGACAAAATCGCCGAGCTCGGGCGCTTCGGCCAGAAAACCGGCAAGGGCTGGTACAAGTACAACCTGCCGGACCGGAAACCGATCCCGGATCCCGAGGTTGAAGAAATAATTCAAAAATACAGAACTGAAAACAAGATCAAAACCCGCGCGATCTCCGACGAGGAAATCGTCGAGCGGCTGATCTACGCCCTCGTGAACGAAGCCGCGTACATCCTCGAGGAAGGCATCGCGCTCAGGGCCTCCGATATTGACATGGTCTACCTCACCGGCTACGGCTTCCCGCCGTACCGCGGCGGACCGATGTTCTACGCGGATACCGTCGGGCTGCCGAAGGTGCTGGCGTCGATCGAGAAATTCAGCAAGGGATACATGGGCGAGGTCTGGAAGCCCGCCCCACTTCTGATCAAACTTGCCAAGGAAGGGAGAAAATTCAATGACTGACGCAGTGATCGTTTCCACCGCCCGCACGCCGCTCTGCAAGAGCTGGCGCGGCGCCTTGAATGCGACCCATGGGGCCACCATGGGCGGCCACGCGGCGAAGGCCGCGCTGGAGCGCGCCAAGATCGATCCGAAGGAAGTCGAGGACGTGATCATGGGCTGCGCCACGCCCGAGGGCGCGACCGGCGGCAACATCGCGCGCCAGATCGCGCTGCGCGCCGGCATGCCGGTCACCGTCTCCGGCATGACCGTGAACCGTTTCTGCTCCTCCGGCCTGCAGACCGTGGCGCTCGCCGCGCAGCGCATCCTCGCGGGCGAGGACGGCGTCTATGTCGCGGGCGGCGTCGAGTCCATCTCGCTGGTGCAGAACGAGGCCAACAAGAGCAACGCGCGCGAAGAATGGCTGGTGCAGAACAAGCCCGAGATCTACTGGAACATGCTGCAGACCGCGGAGTACGTCTCGAAGAAGTACGGCATTCCGCGCGAGGCCCAGGACCGCTACGGCGTGCTGAGCCAGCAGCGCGCCGCGAAGTCGCGCGCCGAGGGCAAGTTCAAGGACGAGATCGCGCCGATCACCACCAAAATGAAGGTCGTCGACAAGACCACCGGCACCGAAACGCTCAAGGAAGTGACCGCCGAGCACGACGAAGGCATCCGCGCCGACACCACCTACGAGGGCGTGTCGCAGATCAAGCCGGCCATAGAGGGCGGCGTGATCGCGGCGGGCAACGCCAGCCAGTTTTCCGACGGCGCCTCGGCGCAGGTGCTGATGAGCGACAAGCAGGCGGCCAAGCGCGGTCTGAAGCCCATGGGCATCTACCGCGGCTTCGCGGTCGCCGGCTGCGAGCCGGACGAAATGGGCATCGGCCCGGTATTCGCGATCCCCAAGCTGCTCGAGCGCACGGGCCTCAAGATCGCCGACATCGGCCTGTGGGAACTGAACGAAGCCTTCGCGGTGCAGGTGCTGTATTGCCGCGACAAGCTCGGCATCCCCGACGAGCGCCTGAACGTGGACGGCGGCTCGATCGCGGTCGGGCATCCCTACGGCGTCACGGGCTCGCGCCTGGTCGGCCACGCGCTCATCGAAGGCAAGCGCCGCGGCGTGAAGTACGTGGTGGTGACGATGTGCATCGGCGGCGGCATGGGAGCGGCGGGACTGTTCGAGGTGGCCTGACGTGAAAAATATTGTTTTTCTTTTGGCATTGGCATTTAGTTTTTCCGTCAACGCCCAAAGTTATCCAAACCGGCCGGTCAAGGTCATCATTCCCTGGCCGCCGGGCCAGGCGACCGACCTCGCGGCGCGCATCGTCGGCGAGAAGCTGTCGCAGCAGATGGGGCAGCCGTTCATCATGGAGAACCGGCCCGGCGCGGGCGGCTCGATCGGCACCGACGTCGCGGCCAAATCGCCGCCCGACGGCTACACGCTGCTCGCGGCCTCGAGCGGCCCGATTTCCATCATGCCCAGCCTGCAGAAGATTCCCTACGAGCCGCTCAAGGACCTGGCGCCCATCAGCCTGATCGCGGCGGCGCCGTTCGCGCTGGTGGTGCCTGCGAATTTTCCAGCGTCGAACGCGAAGGAGTTTCTCGCGCTGGTGCGCGCCAACCCGGGCAAGTACAGCTTCGCCTCCTCCGGCGCCGGCGCCACCGCGCACTTGTTCGCCGAGCTGTTCAACTCGATGGCGCAGCTGAAGGTGGTGCACGTGCCCTACAAGGGCAGCGCACCGGCGCTCACCGATCTCATGGGCGGCCAGGTGGCCTATGCCATCGAGACGGTCGCCTCGGTCGGCACGCACGTGAAGTCGGGCAAGCTGAAAGTGTTCGGCGTTTCCACCGCGCGGCCCAGCGCGGCCATGCCCGGCGTGCCGACGCTGGCGGAAGCGGCCGACCTGCCCGGCTACGACTGCGCCGCCTGGATCGGCTACGCCGCGCCCGCGGGCACCCCGCGCGAGATCCTCGTCAAGCTGGCAACGGAGATCCAGAAGGCGGTGCAGGCTTCGGACCTCAAGGACCGCTACATCACGCTTGGCATGGATACGGCTTCCGACACGCCGGATGAAATGATGGCCTACATGCGCCGCGAGCAGGACCGCT
>CAZPNH010000108.1:0-6240 GCA_964587635.1 uncultured Bordetella sp. | reverse complement strand
CATCCAAGGATTTGGTCATGGAGGAGACCGGACACCTTGTTCATGAACTCATTCGCAATATGGGCGTCAAGCCGCACAATATCCTGGTGGAGGCGACGGAACGCGGGTTCATGCAAGCGGACGTGGCCCGACGCATCATGGACGATATCCACGCGCTCGGCGTGAAAATCGCCATTGATGACTTCGGAACGGGTTACTCCAGCCTTTCCTATCTGGAGAAGTTCCCGCTCGACTATCTTAAGATCGACAAGTCATTCGTCGATACGATGGGCGGGTTAGCGGCAACAAGCCAAGTCGCACCGCACATCATCGAGATGGCGAAGTCGCTGAAGCTGGAAATGATCGCGGAGGGGGTGGAGTCCGAAGCGCAGGTAAGGTACTTACAGGAGCGCGGCGTCCAATATGCGCAGGGGTACTTCTACGCCAAGCCAATGCCGTTCATAGAGTTTGCGGCTTACGTTGCGAAGTCGGAAAAGCTGGCTGCCTGACCGAACCGCGATTAATTGGTAACGAGTTCCACGATGTCCGCTTTGGGCCAAAAGCGGTCTTTCGCGAGGTCAAAGCCTTCGCATACATAGAGCTGAGTTTTGGACAACCGGGCTTGATTTTGGACAACGGCGGATTACGCCATCGCCTAAGTGCTTGAAAGTTGGTCGGGGCGAGAGGATTTGAACCTCCGACCACCTGCACCCCATGCAGGTACGCTACCAGGCTGCGCTACGCCCCGAGAACACCTATTTTAACTCAGGCGGCAGCCGGCCCGGCGGTCTTCTCGACCGCCGCGAGGACGAAATCGGGTCCCTGCTCGAGGATGCGCGCCACCTTGCAGTGGAGCTCCCCCGCTTCCGTGGTGACGATGAACGGGTCGCCCGCGGCGCACGCGCCTTCCGGCGTGATCAGAAGATTGGCGGGATCGGGAAACAGGATGGCGTCGCGCATGCCAAGGCCGCGCAGGGCCTGCTCGGCGGTGGCGCCCATCGCCTGCGGCTCCCCTTTCGGCTGCGCGATGCGCGCGACGGCGGCGACACCGCGCAGGCGCTCGAGGCCGAGCGACAGCCGCGTGCCGCGCACCAGGCGCCGCACGATGGCGACTTCCCATTGCAGGCTGTCGGGCGCGCGGTAGCCCACCAGCACGCCGACGCGCGCCCAGGGCGCGCGTCCGGGCAGCGCCACGCCGATGCCGGATTCGCTGGTATCGGCGACCGCTGAATTTTCCGGCGCCGGCCTGCCCTCCCCCCGCTCGCGCTTCTCCAGCACCTGCTTCGGCATCACCAGTTGTTTGCGCAGCAGCTTGCCGGTGGTGGTCTTGTCCGGATTGACCGAACCGAAGCGGATGCGGTCGAAGTACTTGTCGTCGCGCATCAGTTCGCCCTTGAGCTCCGGCGCGCCGTCGCGCGCCACCTTGATCGCTTCCTCGCTGGCGGCGACCGCGCGCCGCGTATCGTCGAAGCCGTTCACGAGGAACACGTTGGCGTTGGCGCTCACGCGCCGCTCGCGCCGCTGCGGCGGCTTGTCCGACCAGTGCTTGGCGAGCATCGCCAGCATCAGCCGGTAGGCATCGGGCGTGCAGCCGCTCGGCTCGGCCCAGGCCGGCAGCTTGCCGGCGTCCGCCGCTTCCGCGGCGAGCGCGGCAATCTTGGCCAGGCTGTCCCCGGCGCCGAAAAAGCGCATGCTCTGCCGCGCCGGCAGGCCCGGCAGCCAGCGCTGCGGCGGCTGCGGCCGCGACAGGTCGACGTAGAACGGCACGTCGGGCGCAGGCGCATCGCGCTCGACGAAGCTCGCGGAGTACTTCTGCAGCATCAGGTCGAGGCATTCCATCTGCGAGGGGGACATGCTCGCGTGCGGCGCCATGTCGAGCATCAGACCGGTCAGGCGCTCGCGCCGCACGCTGGAAGGCCCGCCCGCCCCCGGGTAGGCCTCGGTTTCTGTATCGAGCAGCCTGCGCATGTGGGCAAACAGGTAGAGCTGGTTGCCGAGGTTCCAGAACTCCTCGTCCGGAAAACGGTAGGACATGCGCAGCAGCTTCTTGCGCAGCGCCCACAGGCGCATCGCGCGCACCGCGATCAGCGCGTCGTTGCCCGGGCCCTGCGCGGTCATGGTTTCGCCCTCGGGCGCGTCGAGGGCGCGGTCGCAGAGCACGCCGATGCGCCGGCAGTACTTGATCACCGCGGCGGCGGGCAGCTCGGGCACCTGGCCGCCGGCCGAGCCGCGCAGCACCGCCTGCACCAGGTCGGCGACGGTCTTCTGCGCGCCGCCGTCGAGCACGCGCAGCGCGCGCCGCAGCGCCTTGTGGTCGAGCTTGGCGTCGAAGCCGGCTTCCAGCGCGTCGCAGATGTGGTCGAGCAGCGCGCCCGGCTGCGCGGTGGCGATGGCCTTCTGCAACTCGCGGATGCCGGCTTCGCTCTCGAGCGGGTGCGCGTCCCCGGCCGGCGCGTCGGGCTTCTTGCCGCCCTTCGACATCCAGTCGGTGATGCCCATGCGTTACTGCGTGCGCAGCGAGTCGAGAACTTCGCGCAGCTCGCGTTTCAGGGCCGCGGTGTCCGACGCGGAAGAAGCGGACGGCGCCGACGGCGCCGGGCCGGCCGGGGCCGGCACGCGGGCCGCGCGCGTTTCGTTCCTGTCGTCGCCGCGCCGCTCGTCGCCGTGCAGCGCGTTATCGAGGCGGTTACGCGCGCCGCTGATGGTGAAGCCCTCTTCGTAGAGCAGCTCGCGGATGCGCCGGATCAGCAGGACTTCATGGTGCTGGTAGTAGCGGCGGTTGCCGCGGCGCTTGACCGGCTTGAGCTGGGTGAACTCCTGCTCCCAATAACGCAGGACGTGCGGCTTCACCCCGCAAAGGTCGCTTACCTCACCGATGGTGAAGTAGCGCTTGGCAGGGATCGGCGGTAAATCAACTTTCCTGCGGCTTGGCTCCATGGCGCGACTTCTCGACCATGGCTTTCAGTTTCTGGCTGGCGTGGAAGGTGACGACGCGACGGGCGCTGATCGGGATCTCCTCGCCGGTCTTCGGATTGCGGCCCGGGCGCTGCGGCTTGTCGCGCAGCTGGAAATTGCCGAAGCCCGAGAGCTTGACGCTCTCGCCCCGCTCCAGAGCGCCCCGAATCTCTTCGAAGAACGCTTCCACCATGTCCTTTGCCTCGCGCTTGTTCAGCCCGACCTTTTCGAACAAAAGATCGGCCAGTTCGGCCTTGGTCAAAGTCATCACAACTCCCTGATAGAACTATGATTTTTTTATATTATGCACGCAAAGTGGCGCCGAAACGCCGCCCCCACAGCGCAACCAGCGCATCGCGCGCCGAATCGGCCTCCGCATCCGTGAGGGTTCGTTCAGTATCTTGCATAACTACCCGGAACGCAAGGCTTTTCCTCCCCTGGGGTAGGCTCGAACCTTGGTACAGGTCGAATACCCCTACTTCCTGCACGATGGCCGGTTTTTCGGCCCGCGCGGCATCCAGCAGGGCCTGCGCGGGCAGCGCGGCGTCCACCAGCAGGGCGATGTCCCGCACCACCGGCGGGAAGCGCGAGGGCTGCGAGGGCCGCGGCAGCGGCGCTTCCGTGAGGCAGGCCGCTTCCAGTTCGAACAGCACCGCCGGTTGCGGCAGTTCGTACTTCTGCTGCCAGCGCGGGTGCAGCTCGCCCAGCCAGCCAGCCTGCAATCCATCGACCATGACCCGCGCCGAGCGGCCCGGATGCAGCGCCGGATGCGCCGCGGCCTCGAAACGCAACTGCCGCGGCGCGCAAATCGCCTCCAGGTCCGCCCTCACGTCGAAGAAATCCACCGCGCGCGACGGGCTCGCCCACTGTTCCTCGAAGGCCGGGCCGAAGGCCGCCCCCGCGACGCGCACCGGCTGGCGCAGGCCCGCGACCGACAGCGGCCCGTCCACGGCGGCGGCATCGCGCAGGTAGACGCGGCCGACCTCGAACACGCGGATGCGCCCGAGTTTGCGGGCGTGGTTGCTGCGCAGGTTGGCGATCAGCGAACCGAACAGCGTGCTGCGCATGACGGATGCCTGGCTGGCGATGGGATTGAGCAGGCGTATGGGGTTCGCC
The DNA here is from genome assembly GCA_964587635.1 of uncultured Bordetella sp. Lineage (GTDB taxonomy): Bacteria > Pseudomonadota > Gammaproteobacteria > Burkholderiales > SG8-39 > RBG-16-66-20. The sequence continues at coordinate 2,190 of CAZPNH010000108.1, read as the reverse complement.
TCGCCGGCCAGGTCGGCCTCCCAGGCCGGCTCGACGAAGGCGAAATTGATGGTCTCCTGGTAGTCGCAGGCGGCGATGCGTTCGCGCACCGCGTGCAGCGAGCGCTGCGCCTCGGGGCGCGCGCGCATGCGCGCGGGCGCGCGCGGCGGCAGCGCCGGGATGTTGTCGAAGCCGTGCACGCGCGCCACTTCCTCGATCAGGTCTTCTTCGATTTCGATGTCGAAGCGGTACGAGGGCGGGCTTATCGTGAAACTGTCCTTTTGCTTCTTGAACGGGAACGCCAGCCGGCGGAAAACCGATTCGATTTCCTTGGATTCGACAGCGATCCCCAGAACTTTCCGCGCCCGCGCGACGCGCATGCTCACCGGCTTGCGCCTGGGCAGGCGCTTCACGAGGTCCACGGTCGGGCCGGGCTCGCCGCCGCAGATCTCCAGGATCAATTGCGTGGCGCGCTCGATGCCGTCGGCGTTGTTGGCGAAGTCCACGCCGCGCTCGAAGCGGTGCGAGGCGTCGCTGGCGAAGTTGTAGCGGCGCGCGCGGCCGGCGATGGCGTCGGGAAAGAAAAAGGCGGACTCGAGGAACAGGTTCCGCGTCGTGGTCTCGGCCTTGGTGGATTCCCCGCCCATGATGCCGGCGAGGCCGATCGCGCCCGAGTCGTCGGTGATGCACAGCACCGCAGGATCGACCGCGACTTCCTGGCCGTTGAGCAGCAGCAGCTTCTCGCCCTGGCGGCCCCAGCGCACGTCGATCGCGCCGCGCAGCTTGTCCTGGTCGTAGACGTGCAGCGGGCGGCCCATTTCCAGCATGACGTAGTTGGTGACGTCCACCAGCGCGGAGATGGAGCGCTGGCCGGCGCGCTCCAGGCGCTGCCGCATCCAGGCCGGCGTCGGCGCGGCGGCGTTCACGCCGCGGATCACGCGCCCGGCGAAACGGCCGCAGCCTTCGGCATCGGTAATCCGGAACGGATGGGCGGCCTTGTTCTTCGCGGCGACTTTTTTTATCGCCGGGTTTTTCAGTTTCGTCCCGGTCAGCGCCGCGACTTCGCGCGCGATTCCCAGAACCGATAGGCAGTCCGCCCGGTTCGGGGTCAGCTTGAACGTCAGCACCTGCTCGTCCAGCGCGAGCGCCTTGTAGACGTCCTGCCCGGGCTTTGCGCCGGCATCCAATTCGAGCAGTCCCGAATGGTCCTCGGAGAACCCCAGCTCCCTTGCGGAGCAGAGCATGCCTTCGCTGTCGACGCCGCGAAGGTTCGATTTCCTGATTTCGAGCTTGCCGAGGACGGTGCCGACCATCGCAAGCGGCGCCTTCATGCCGGCGCGAACGTTCGGCGCGCCGCAAACCACTTTCAGCTTGTCCTTGCCGGTGCTGACCGTGCAGACGGTCAGCTTGTCGGCGTTCGGGTGGCGCTCGACGGCGAGGATTTCGCCCACCACTACGCCGCTGAACGCCTGCACGACGGGCGCGCAGGACTCGACCTCCAGCCCGGACATGGTCAGCAGGTGGGCAAGCTTCGCCGTCGTCAGCTTCGGATCGCAAAAACTGCGCAGCCAGCTCTCGGGTACGTTCATGCGAATTGCTTCAGGAAGCGCAGGTCGCCGTCGAAGAACAGGCGCAGGTCGTCGATGCCATAGCGCAGCATCGTCAGACGCTCGAGGCCCGAGCCGAACGCGAAGCCGATGTAGCGCTCCGGATCGAGGCCGAAATTGCGCACCACCTGCGGGTGCACCTGCCCCGCGCCCGAGAGTTCCAGCCAGCGGCCTTTCAGCGGGCCCGAGGCGAACTGCAGGTCGATCTCGGCCGAAGGCTCGGTGAACGGAAAATAGGACGGGCGGAAGCGCACTTCCAGTTCATCGGACTCGAAGAAGCGGCGCAGGAAATCGGTATAGACGCCCTTCAGGTCGGCGAAGCTGATGTCCTCGTCGATCCACAGCCCCTCGACCTGGTGGAACATCGGCGAGTGGGTCGCGTCCGAGTCCACGCGGTAGGTGCGGCCCGGCGCGATCACCTTGATCGGCGGCTTATGCATCCTGGCGTAGCGCACCTGCATCGGGCTGGTATGCGTGCGCAGCAGGAGCGGCAGGCCCTGCGCGTCCTTGAGATCCACGTAGAACGTGTCTTGCATGGAACGCGCTGGATGGTTCTCCGGATTGTTCAGCGCGGTGAAGTTGTACCAGTCGGTCTCGATCTCCG
>CAZPNH010000107.1:0-6242 GCA_964587635.1 uncultured Bordetella sp. | reverse complement strand
CTGCCCGTCACGCCCGAGCAGATCGGCCGGCAATTCGGCCAGGACCCAGATTCCGTGGCGCACTGGCAGAACGCGCAGCGCCTCTACGTCGTGCACGACGACGACGGCCGCATCGGCCGCGTCGACATCCTCGCCGATGGCACGCCGGTCCCGGCTTAGCGGGCTGCTGCTGCTCCTGCTGGCGCTGGCGGCCGCCGCCGGGGATCAGGAGGAAGACCACCGCGCGTGGCAGCACGGCGTCAACCTCCTGCAGGTCGGGGAAAAACTGCTGCTGGTCTGGGGCAGCGCCGGCAATCCGCCGCGCCCCAACCTGGGCGGCGACTGGCCGCACGACGTGTACTACGCATGGGTGGACGGCGGCAAATTCGAGCCGCAGGCGCTCGTCTCCCAGCCCGAAGCGCAGGAGCCGCCCAGCGCCGCCCTCAACAGCCGCGGCACCCTCCTCGTGACCAGCGAGGACGGCAACGGCGGCATCAACCAGCACGCCGGCATGTGGGACAGCGCGCTGCGCGTGCTGCAGAAATATCCTTTCACCATCCGGCGCGGCGGCCACTCGGGCCACGCCGCCGCGATGGGAGAGCGCTTTCTCGTCGCCTACAGCGAAGGCTGGGTGGATGGCGGCGGCTGGCTGAACCTCGGCACGGGCAACGGCGTGTATGCGCGCATCGTCGAGAACGACGGCACGCGGCTGCCCGAGATAAAAATCGCCACGGGGCGGCGCGACGGCTGGCCGCTGGTGGCGGGCTCGGACCGCAACTGGCTGGTGGTGTGGCAGAGGTATCCCGAACTGACCCTGCACGCCGCGCTGGTCAACGCCGCGGGCAAAGTCGAGGTGCAGCGCCAGATCAGCGGCGGCATGCCGCTGCGCTATGCCTACGACGTCGAGTACTCGCCGCAGCTCGCGTCCTATGTCGTGGCGGGCACGTCCAGCGACGGCGGATTCATCTCTCCCGTGAACCTGGCCGGGGAAATCGTCGCCACCGCGCGCGGGCTGCCGCCCATGGTGAGCGAAAGCCGCATCGTGCTGGGCTGGGACGGCGCGCAGTTGACCGGCGCATATCCGGTGAAGCCGCGCGGCGTAGCTGTCGTGCGCCTGACGGCCAACTCGATAGAACTCGTGAAAACGGTCGATCATCCCTACGCCTGGGACTACCCGGGCACCACCGGCATCTTCATAGCACCCGCGCGCGTGCTGTTTGCCACGCTTTCGACGGCAGGCCTGCAGCTGATTCCCGTCGATCTGCGCAACTGATATTCCCTGACCCGTTCTGTGCGCGGACGCACAGAACGCATCCGGACGCTGGGATAAAACGTCGAGACGAATGAAAATTGAGCCCGTCATGCCGTCAGCAGCCGAAGAACAGCAGCGCTGGACCGAGGAAAGTTTCCGCCTGATGGTCGAGAGCGTGACCGACTATGCCATCGTCATGCTGGATCCGGAAGGACGCGTGGCGAGCTGGAACGGCGGCGCCGAGCGCATCAAGGGCTACCGCGCCGAGGAAATTCTCGGCCAGCACTTTTCCCGCTTCTATCCCTACCAGGACATCGAGCGCGGCATGCCGCAGCACGACCTGGCCGAGGCGATCGCCAAGGGGCGCTTCGAAGTCGAAGGCTGGCGCACGCGCAAGGACGGCTCCAATTTCTGGGCCAACGTGGTGTTCACGGCGATACGCGACGCGGCCGGCAACCTGCGCGGCTTCGCCAAGCTCACGCGCGACCTCACCGAGCGCCGGAAAGTCGAGGCGGAACTCACCAACGCCAAATCGGCGGCCGAGCGCGCCAACCTCGCCAAATCCGATTTTCTCTCCAGCATGAGCCACGAGCTGCGCACCCCGCTCAACGCCATCCTCGGCTTCGCGCAGCTCATGGAATCCGATTCGCCGCCGCCGAACGCCTCGCAGCGGGAGGGCATAGAACAGATCCTGGAGGCGGGCTCCTGCCTGCTGGTGCTGATCAACGACATCCTCGACCTGGCGATGATCGAATCCGGGCGCATGTCCTGGTCGAAGGAACCGGTATCGCTGGGCGACGTGATGCTCGAATGCCAGGCGCTGATCGAGCCGCAGGCGCGCAAGCGCGCCATCAGCGTCGCATTCCCGAAACTCGACATCCCCTGCTTCATCAGCGGCGACCGCACGCGCGTCAAGCAGGTGTTCGTCAACCTGCTGTCCAACGCCGTCAAATACAACCGGCCCGGCGGCGCCGTCACCGTGGACTGCAGCGCGATCGCCGCCCACCGCATCCGCGTCAGCGTGCGCGACACCGGCGCCGGCCTGCCGCCGGACAAGCTCGCGCAGCTGTTCCAGCCGTTCAACCGCCTCGGCCAGGAGGCCGGCGAAGTGGAAGGCACGGGCATCGGCCTGGTCGTGACCAAGCGGCTGGTCGAGCTCATGGGCGGCGCCATCGGCGTGGAAAGCGAAGCCGGCAAGGGCAGCGTATTCTGGGTCGAACTGCGGGTGGACGCCGCCCCGCCGCTCGCCGCCGCCGAGGCCGAGGCGGCGGCGCCCGCGCAGGCGGGGGCCGGCGGCGCCGCGGGGCAGCGCACCCTGCTCTACGTCGAGGACAATCCGGCCAACCTGAAGCTCATCGAGAAAATCGTCGCGCGCCGTCCCGATCTGCACCTGCTGAGCGCGCGCACCGGCAGCCTGGGCATCGAACTGGCGCACAGCGCGCGGCCGGACGTGATCCTCATGGACATCAACCTGCCCGGCATGAGCGGCATCAAGGCCATGCAGATCCTGCGCGCCGACTCGGCGACGGCGCACATCCCGGTCGTGGCCCTGAGCGCCAACGCCATGCCGCGCGACATCGAGCGCGGCTTGCGGGCGGGATTTTTCCGCTACCTCACCAAACCCATCAAGGTCGCGGAATTCACGGAAACCATGGACGTGGCGCTGGCCTTCGCCGCCAGCGGCAGCCGGCCGGAACCCGCGAGCGCCGCATGAAGCTGCACGACGAAATCGGCGAACTGGCGGCCGCCTTCGGCAACATGGCCGCCGACCTGAAGGACAACCAGGACAAGCTGCTGTCCTACGGCCGCGGGCTGCAGTCGATCATCGCGGAGCGCACCGCCGAACTGGCGCACGAAAAGGAAAACCTCGAAGCCAGCGTGGCGGAGCGCACCGCCCAGCTGAACGAAGCGAACAACGCCCTCACCAGGCAGGCGGCCGAGCTCTCCAAGCGCAACCAGGAAATCACGCTGTTCAGCAAGATGAACGATTTCCTGCAGACCAGCACCACCGAGGCCGAGGCCTATTCGATCATTTCGGAAACGGTGACGCAGCTGTTTCCCGACGATTCCGGCGGCGTTTTCGTGCTGAACACCTCGCGCGACATGCTGGAAGCCGCCACCGTCTGGGGCCCGCTCGCGCCGGCCAACGCCATCTTCCCGCCGAACGACTGCTGGGCGCTGCGGCGCGGCCAGATCCACGTCGCCGTGGATCACGAGCGCTGGTGCGCCCACGTGACGGACGACGGGCACATGTACGTCTGCCTGCCGCTGCTCGCGCAGGGCGAGACGCTGGGCATCCTGCACCTGCTGGACGGCGCCGTGAAAAGCGGCGGGGACAAAATGGCGAATGCCGCCCGCATGGCGGAAAAGTCCAAGCTGGCGAAAATCCTCGCCGACGCCATCGGGCTGGGCATCGCCAACCTGAAGCTGCGCGAATCCATGCGCAGCCTGTCGATCCGCGATGCGCTGACGGGGCTGTTCAACCGCCGCTACATGGAGGAGGTGCTCGCGCAGGAACAGCACCGCACCCTGCGCAACAAGGCGCAGCTCGCGGTGATCATGATCGACATCGACCATTTCAAGAAATTCAACGACGAATTCGGCCACGACGGCGGCGACGCCGTGCTGCGCGCGCTGGGCGCGTTCCTCAAGAAGCACGTGCGCGGCAGCGATATCGCCTGCCGCTACGGCGGCGAGGAATTCCTGCTGATCCTGTCCCCTTCCGCCGTCGAAGGCGCGCGGCAGCGCGCCGAGAAAATCCGCGAGGACGCGAGGCACCTGAGCCTGAGCCACGCCAACACGGACCTCGGCGCCATCACGCTGTCGCTGGGCGTGGCGATTTTCCCCGACCACGGCGCCGAGGGCGTGGCGGTGGTCAAGGCGGCCGACCTGGCGCTCTACGAGGCCAAGCACAGCGGGCGCAACCGCGTCGTCATGTTCGACAAGGAAACCGGCTACGCCGGGGCGGCGCCGGCGGCGGCCAGGAACGCATGAAGACCGGCGCCAGTGAAAATGCGCCGGGGAACGCGACGCCGGCCAAGTCGCTGACGAAAGTGCTCGGGCAAAGCGAGCAGGCCACCAGCCTGGTGAAGGAATCCGCCGAGGCGCTCTCGTCGGTCAACGCGGACCTGAAAAAGCAGATGGTGGGCCGGGCCGGCGTCGCCGTCGCCCTGGAAAAAAACGCGGCCGTCGAACAGAAGGTGGAGGCAGCGACCGAACAGCTCACCGCGGTAAATGAGGCCCTCGAAGGCGAAATCCGCGACCGGAACATGGTGGATCACGAGCTGGCCGCCGCCCGGGAGCAGGAAGAGGCCGCCCGCCATGCCTGCTTCCACGACATCCTGACCGGCCTGCCCAACCGCGCGCTGTTCAACGACCGGCTGGACCACGGCTTCGCGCAGGCGAAGCGGCACGGCTGGTCGCTGGCGGTGATGTTCCTCGACCTGGACAAATTCAAGAGCATCAACGACACCTACGGGCACGACATCGGCGACGTCGTCCTGAGGATGGTGGCGCAGCGGCTCAGGGGCATCACCCGCGGAGACGACACGGTCTGCCGGCTGGGCGGCGACGAGTTCCTCTACCTTCTGGCGGAGATCCGGGACGAGCAGGATGTCGTGTCCATCGCGCAGAAAGTGATCAAGGCGATCCAGGCGCCGCTCGAAGTCACGGTGCACGGCGTCGTGACCGCCCTCAGCGTCGGCACCAGCATCGGCATCTCGATCTTCCCGAAGCACGGCACCACCGTGGACACGCTGATCATCAGCGCGGACATGGCCATGTACCAGGCCAAGCAGCACAAGACCGGATATGCCTTCGCCACCTAGCGTATGTTGCTCAGCGCACCGTCGCGCGGCGCTCGGCACAGTAAGGTACCGCGATGCTGCATGAATTCCTCACCGCGAACCGCGTCGACCTGATCGCGCGCTGCCGGGAAAAGGCGGCGCGCAGGCTCAAGCGCCCCGACATCCCCTCGGCGACAGCGCACGGCGTGCCGCTGTTCCTGCAGCAGGTCGCCGATGCGCTGCGCGTCGAGCAGTCGCCTCCGCGCCGCAAGGCGGGCGACGCCGGTCCGATCGCCACCGAGATCAGCCGCGCGGCCGCGCTGCACGGCGCCGAACTGCTGCACCAGGGCTACAGCGTCGACCAGGTGGTGCGCGACTACGGGGACGTCTGCCAGGCCGTCACCGAGCTGGCCGTCGAGCAGAAAACATCCATCACCGCGGACGAATTCCGCACGCTCAACCGCTGCCTGGACGACGCCATCGCCGACGCCGTCACGGCCTTCGGGGACGCGCGCCGCATATCGGTCCGGAACGAGGTGGAACACCTGCACAAGCGCCTGGACGCCTACGCCGACGAGCAGCGCCGGCTCGTGGACATCGCCATCCACTCGTTCGCCGCGATCAAGACCGGCAGCGTGGGCATCGGCGGGGCCACGGGCACCCTGCTCGTGCACACGCTGGCCGAGCTGCATTCCCACGCCGACCGCTCCCTGCCCGGAATCCGCAGCAGCTACGCAAAGACCGCGCCCGTCCTGTGAAAGGGCTTGTGTGCGGTAGCACACAGACGCCTGCCCGCCCGCCCGCCATTGTGCGGTGTTGCCCCACCGGGCTGCCGCAGGCTTTCCAGGGGAACCGGCCATGTCCGACATAGAAAACGCTCCCGGTACCACCGACGCGCGGCGCCAGAAGGCATTGCTGAAGACGGGCGCGCTGCAGTACGCGATCCTGACGAGCGCCAATTTCTCCATCATCGCCACCGACGAGAAAGGCATCATCCAGCTGTTCAACGTCGGCGCCGAACGCATGCTGGGCTACACCGCCGCCGAAGTGGTGAACCGCATCAGCCCGAGCGACATCCACGATCCGCTGGAAGTGGCGGCGCGCGCCCGCGCCCTGAGCCGGGAGCTCGCCACCCCGATCGCGCCCGGCTTCGAGGCGCTGGTATTCAAGGCCTCGCGCGGGATCGAGGACATCTATGAACTGACCTATATCTGCAAGGACGGCAG
>CAZPNH010000106.1:0-6251 GCA_964587635.1 uncultured Bordetella sp. | reverse complement strand
ATCACCAGCGTGTAGCCGTCGGGCGGCGACTTGGCGGCCGCGTCGGCGCCGATGTTGCCGCCCGCGCCGGGCTTGTTGTCCACCACGAAAACCCAGCCGGTGTTCTTCGAGATGCGCTGCGCCAGCGCGCGCGAATTGGTGTCGGTGCCGCCGCCCGGCGGGAACGGCACGATGAAGCGGATCGGCTTGGACGGATAGGGCTGCGCCTGGCAGCACGGCGCGATGGCGCTGGCGGCACCGGCGGTACAAATGGCCGCGAGCAGGACAAATCTCCTCATGCGCCCAAGAATATCACCAGCCTAAAAAGAAAACGCCGGCCGTTTCGGGCCGGCGTTCGCTTTCTTGCAACAGCTTACTTTTTCTCTGCGGCCTTCGCGGCGCGCGCGGCTTTCTTGTCGGCCTTCATCTTGGCTTTGTCGGCCTTGATCTGCGCCTTGTCGGTCTTGACGTCCGACTTCATCTTGGACTTGTCCGCCTTGACCGCCGCTTTGTCGGCCTTGACCGCCGCTTTCGCGTCGGTGGCGGCCGGCGAGGCCGGGGCCGGGGTGGCGGCCGGCGTTTGCGCCAGCGCGACACCGGAGAACGCGATCAGCGTCGCGAGTGCCAGGGTTTTCAGTTTCATGTGTGTCTCCTAGTTATAGTTGGGTACTGGACTATTAACGCGCGCCGCCGCTTTCGGTGCACAGGCCGGTTGACTGCTACCCTGCATCCCCATGATTCGAAGCCCATATATCGTGTTTGCGCTGGCCTGGTGCTGCACTGCACTCGGGCAAACGGCCACGCCCGCGGGACTCTGGCAGACGGTCAGCGACCGCACCGGCCAGCCCGACGGCCTGGTGCGCATCGTCGAAGCGGACGGCGAATTCACCGGCGCGGTGGCGGCGGTGTACGCGCCGCCGGCGAAGAGCGCGAACCCCTTGTGCGAGTCGTGCCGCGGCGAGCTGAAGGACAAACCGGTGGTCGGCATGACCATCCTGCGCGGCGTGCGCCGCACGAAGGAGGGTTTCAGCCCCGGGACCATCCTCGATCCCGACAACGGCAAGGTTTACGGCTGCGAGCTGGAACTGCTGGAGGGCGGCCGCACGCTGAAGGTGCGCGGCTACCTCGGCCTGCCGCTGTTCGGCCGTTCGCAGCTCTGGACGCGCAAGGAATAGCTCACCGGCTCACCAGCCTTCCAGCACCAGCTTGCCGATCACGTGCCCTTCTTCCAGCAGCTGGTGGGCGCGCTTCAGGCTGGCGGCGTTGATCTTGCCGAGGTTCTGCGTCAGCGTGGATTTCAGCACGCCCGCCTCCACCAGGCCCGCGGCCTCGTCCAGCAGCGCGTGCTGCGCTTCCATGTCCGGCGTTTGAAACGTCGAGCGCGTGAACATGCCCTCGAGGCACACCGTGATGCTTTTGTCGTGCAGGATCGCCAGGTCCACCGGCTTCACGGTGCGCACGATGAGGCCGATTCTGCCCTGTGGCTTTACCAGCCGGGGAAATTGAGGCCAGTACGCATCCGAATTGCTGAAGCACAGCAAATAATCGAATTCGCCTTCGATGACTTTGGAATGGTCCACGGTCGCGTCCGCGCCAAGGGACTTGCACCAGGCGATGGATTCGGGCCTCGACGCGCTCGCGGTCACATGGAGCTTCGCCAGTTTCTTCGCGAGCTGGATGGCGATGGAGCCGACGCCGCCCGCGCCGCCGAGGATGAGCATGCTCTTTCCTGCCGCATTTTTCCCATCGGCACCCGTTTTTGAAATTCCCATGCGGTCGAACATCAGCTCCCACGCGGTGAGCGTGGTGAGCGGCAGCGCCGCGGCCTCCGCGAACGGCAGGCTCGCGGGCTTGCGGCCCACGATGCGTTCGTCCACCAGCTGGAATTCGCTGTTGCTGCCGGGCCGCACGATGCTGCCCGCGTAGTACACCGCGTCGCCGGGCCGGAACAACGTGCAGTCCGGTCCCACGGCCTCGACGATGCCCACGGCATCCCAGCCGAGGATTTTCGGCGTGGTCTCGACAATATCCTTGGGCGCCCGGCGCTTGGTATCCACCGGGTTCACCGAGATCGCTTTCACGCCCACGAGCAGATCGCGTCCCGTGGGAGTGGGCGTGGGTACCTCCAGATCGAGCAGCGATTCCTGGTGCCCGATCGGGAGGTATTTGTACAGGCCGACGGCTTTCATGCCGCCGATATTACGTTACTGCGGCGCGGCCGCCTTCTTGGCCTCGCGCCGGGCCTTCATGTCTTCGTGCATTTTCTGCCGGTCGGCCTTGACCTGTTCCTGGTCGGCCTTCACCGCCGCCCGGTCGCCCTGCATGGCGCCCTTGTTGCCGGCTTCGCGGTCCGCCTTCATTTTTTCGCGGTCGGCTTTTCTCTGCTCGCGCTCGGCCTTGAGCGCTTCGCGGTCGGCCTTCACGGTGCCCGGCGCAGGCGCGGTGGCGGTCTGCGCGAACGACGTGGCGGCGAAAGCGAGCAATACGGCGGTTGCAACTATTTTCAGCTTCATGTCAGGTCTCCCATCGATTGAACTCCTCTACCCCTCCTCAACCACTAACGGGCGACCCGGCATTCGGTGGACATCCAGAAAGGACCGTAGCTGACGTAAAGCTTGCATTCCTACAGGATGATGCGGCCCAGCAGCAGGCCCGCCACCAGCGCGATGCCGACCGCTTTCAGCGGATTGCCCGTCACGTAGCTGCTCGTGTCGGCTACCAGCTTCTTGTGCTTGGCTTTGATGCTTTCGCCGCGCTCGGTGAGCCAGTCGGCCGCCGGCGCAGCGGTATCGGCCGCCTTGTCCACGGCCTGGTGCGCCATCGCCGCAACGCGTTCGATCGCCGGCTTGTCCTTGTCGATGTGTCCGTTGGTTTTCATATGCACCTCTCAGTGAAACAGCAAGTAAACGATGACCAGCACGATGACCGGCACACCCATGATCCAACCCAGAAAGTATTTGCCCATGGCCGGCATCGTCGCATCCGGTCCCGGCGCTCACCGTGCGCTGTCACGCATACGCGGAGCAAAAAAAACCCCCGGATGCCGGGGGCGTTTGGCTGCTGCCGCTTACTCCCAGTACGGCGAATGCTCGTAGTACTTGTACACGTCGCGGTTCCACTTCTCCTCGTTCATCGCGGGCCAGTGGTCCGCGTCGAATCCGGGCGCGGCCTTGAGCCGTTCCTTGGTGACATCCAGCACGTATTCGTTTTTCTTGACGTCGTAGCGGAACGTGCCGAACGGGATGGCGAACAGCTTCTCGCCCATGCCGAGGAAGCCGCCGAAGGACACGACCGCGTAGGCGACCTTGCCGCTGCGCGGGTCGATGACGACCTCCTTGATTTCCCCGAGGTTGTCGCCCTTGGGGTTGACGACGTCCGTGCCGATGACGCTGGACGCTTTGACGGGCGAGCTTGAAAACACATGCAGTTGACTCATCTTGGTTTTCTCCTGTTGCAGGACGGATGGATAAGAAATGCACTTGCGCCTGCAGGTTAGGCAGGGAATCGCCGCCCTACGGTGCGTGAACACACACTGGCGGAAAATTTTCCGCAATGTTGCCTGCCGTACATACCGCCGCCGGATTGGGGAATAGCTTGGATCCTTACTGGTAAATCGTCCGGGGGACGACGCCATGAAAGCGAACCCGATCCACCGCCGCAAACCCATCGAAGTCCCGGTCGCCTGGCGCGAGGCCGAATACGCCGCGCTGAAGGCCAACGCCGCCGATACCTGCGACGACCGCGTGAGCGAGGAAATCTTCGACGTGGACGATGAGCGCGCCGAAGTGGATATCATCGTGCACGGCATCAACCACGACTCGTACTGACGCTGCAAGGGAGGGCCGCATGGAACAGCCGGAGATTTCCTTCACCGCCGTATTCCTCAAGGGCGCGCAGGGCTACGTGGGTTTCGTCGAGGAGCTGCCCGGCGTCAACGCGCAGGGCCTCACCATCGAGGAAGCGCGCGCGAACCTGCAGCGCCTGGCCGCCGTCGTGTTCGACGAGGAGCGCGCGCAGGCGGAGGAACTGCTCGCGGGCAAGGAAGTCGTGCGCGAGCAGTTCCTGATTTCCGTTCCCAGGATCTGACCCGGGCGCTGCGCGGCTAGCGGCGGTGGCCGCTGAAGCCGATGCCGACGCCGACGCCGATCGCCGGGTAGTACGCGTCCGAATAGGTCGGGTAGTAGCCCGGCGACGAGTAGTACGGATCATAGGGCTGGGAATATCCGGCCGGCGTGCCGTAGTAAGGCCCGGAACTTTAGGCGGGCTGGCCGTAGCCCTGGCTGTAGCCCGGCCCGTTGTAGTACGGATCGGCGACGCAGCCCGACAGGCCCGCGCCCGCGCCCGCGAGCAGCACGGCCGCGGCGGTGATCCTGATGGACTGCGATTTTTTTCCAGCGGTGGAAACATTCATGGCGTTCTTCCTTTTTTCGGATGGATGCAAAAGCCCGGAACAGCGAGGCCGTTCCGGGCCGCATGCGGGAGCTGCCGCTGCCTAGCGGCGATCCCAGTGGCCGGCGATGAAGAAATTGCGGCCGTCCCTGCTCTCCCAGTGGTCGGCCACCCAGACGGATCCCGGACGCGCCGTTTGCCACTGGCCCGGCGCCCAGACGTGGCGCTCGTTTTCGTAGCGCCAGTAGCCCGGGCCCCAGACGTAGCCTTCGCGCGGTGCCGGAACCACTTCATAGCGCGGCGGCGGCGGCGCGATTTCAATACCCATGCTGACCTGGGCCACGGCAGGCATCGCGATGGCGGACAGGGCGATCGACGCGCAGAACACTGCTTTTCGCATGAACATGTTTCGTACTCCTGATTCGTTTACTACGTGCATTGACGGCGGATTTGCCTCAATTGAGGCGCGACAGTCTTCCCTTTGGCGCCGCCGCACCGTGCGGTGAGTCACATTCAATGCACTTGTTCCCTTTCCAGCCAGCCGAGCGCCCTGACCTCGTCGGCGAACGGGAAGTGCCGGAGCTCGGCCGCGGTGAAGTGCCTGCCGAGCGATTCCGCGATGGCGGCGAAGTGGCTGTCGGTCACGATGGCCACGCGTTCGACCCGGCGGTGGTGGTCGCGGACGAAGTGCATGTGCGCGGTGAACGCGCCGAAGTTCTCCCAGCCGGGAAATCCCTCCGCGCGGACCAGCACGCCGTGGATTTTTTCGTGGGCGGCCAGGTAGGAATTGGCCAGGGCGCTGAGCCCCGCGAAGTCTTCCTCGCTCAGCGGGCCGTGCGGTTTAAGTACCAGGACGCCTTCGGGCATGATGATCGAGTAGTCGAGCATGGGAACCTCCGTGTGATCCCGCCACGGTAGGCCCTCCATGCCGGCGGCACTGTTCGCTGGCGCACGGATTCAGCGGCACCTCGCCAGGTCTTCGTCGGTCATCACGGGCTTGTACACGCAGGGAAGCGGCGCCGGCTTTAGCGGAGCGCTGGCTTTCTGCAGGCGCGCGATCTCCGGCGCCGGAGGCGCCTCCCTCACCACCGTCTTCGCCTTGACCGGTTCCTCCTGCACCACCGGCGCCGGCTTGACGGGCTCGGGAATGCTCGCCACCGCGGGTGCCGCGGGCGACGGCGCGACGGGTGGCGGAGACTCGGACGCGGCCGACGCGGCTGGCGCCGCCGGTGCTTTCACTTCCTGCACCGGCGCCGGCTTGGGCGCCGGCGGCTTCATTTTCGCGGCTTCCGCCTGCTCGGCGCGCTTCACGTAGTCCTGGTAGGCGGGAATCGCGACCGCCGCCAGCGTGCCGATCAGAAACACCGCGACCACGCCCACGATCGCGACGATCGCCATTTTGGGCAGGCCGCCCGACGGCGCCTGGGCGGCTTCGGCGCCGCCCGAGCCGTCCTTCGGATTGGGCCCGTACTCGTTGCCGCCGGGCTGGCTGTCCTGCACCAGGAAGATCAGGACCACGATCCAGCCCACGACCGGGATGAACGCGATCAGCCACCACCAGCCGCTGCGGCCGGTGTCGTGCAGCCTGCGGAAGAAGACCGCGAGGGAAGGTACCAGGGTGCCCAGGTTGTAGATCCCCGCCAGGATGTTGAAGCCCGTCACCGCGCCCACGACGGCGATACCGACGGCAATCAAGAAGTTGAACAGGACGAAATACCAATACTCGCTGCGCCGCGCCCGTCCCGAGAATCCCGCGTAGTTCTTTAACGCCGCCAGATACCATTTCATGACGCCCCCCTTTTGCCCCGTAGGCTATACCCCGGCAGTTTCACTGGCCGGCTTTCGGCAGCAGATCCTTCAAATCGTCCATGGACACCGGTTGG
>CAZPNH010000105.1:0-6257 GCA_964587635.1 uncultured Bordetella sp. | reverse complement strand
GGTCAACGTAATGACGAAGGTCAGAAACATCCAGTCGATGTAGCTCGTAAGCTGCTGATCGCCAATCCGCGTCGGATAGGGCTGCTCGACCGGATACGGTGGCACGGCGACCGTCGGGCACAAGAGTAAGTCGAATTGATCGAAAAACGCCGCCACGCGGTGATAGAGCGCAGTCCGTTCGCGTTCGGCGCGGATGATCTCGTCTGCTGTGATATTTAGGCCCTTTTCGATATTCCAGACGATCGTTGGATTGATGCGCGGGCGGTCGGCCGCGAGCAGCTCACCGCGCAATGCGGCGAATAGGAGGCCGCGTAGCGTCTGGAAGGTTTCGATGGCATTGGAGAAGTCGGGCGCCGCGTCCTCGACTACGGTTCCCAGGTCCGTGAAGCGATGAGCCGCGGCGCGGCAGATGGCGACAACCTCCGGGTCCACATTCGACAGGCCCAAGTTCGGTGTGAAGCCGACGCGACGCGGTGGACGGGGCTGCAGCACCGCTGTAGTGAACGGCACGCGCGGTGCGGGCATCGAAAGCGGGTCATGCGGATGGCGGACTGAAAGCGCGTCAAGCATTAGGGCGAGATCGGGCACGTTGCGCGCCATTGGTCCTTCGACCCAAAGCGAGTCGAAGGCGGGCAATCCGGCGCCCCGCGGCACGCGACCCACCGATGGGCGCAGCCCAACGATGGAACAGTAGCTTGCCGGTATACGCAGGCTGCCACCGAGGTCGCTGCCCATCGCAAGCCATAGCGTACCTGAGGCGAGCGCGGCCGCCGCGCCACCCGAGGAGCCACCCGCCGTTATCTTCAGGTTCCAGGGGTTGCGCGTCGCCCCGAACACGGAGTTGAACGTGTTGGAGCCTGCAAATTCCGGCACGTTTGATTTCGCCATGAAGATCGCGCCGCTGGCCTCCAGCGTGGCAACGGTATGGTCGTTTTCTGGTGCAATCGAATCGGCGAAAATCGGCGAGCCAAACGTAGTTCGCTGACCGGCAACGTCGTTGTAGTCTTTCGCTGCGATCGGTAAGCCTGCGAGCCAGCCAGGCGGCGGATCCTGGAGCGGTTTTTGCGCCATGAACCGCCGCGCTGTCGCACGAGCGGTGTCGATGAACCTGATCGGCAGGGCATTCACCTTGCCGTCCACCACCTCGATGCGTGCCGCCGCGGCGTCGATCAACTCGAGTGGCGAAATGTCGCGCCTTCGCAGCCGCTCCACGGCCTCGGTAGCGGTCAACCTGATAAGTTCGTCACTCGCACCCATTACAGACTCCTTCCTCGGTCGTTCGCACTTACCCTACCCGAATGACCGCTTTGGGTCGAAAGCGGTCATTGGCGAGCGTCAGGTATTGGTTGCGCTCAAACGAAATCGCACACCGCATGCGTCAACCGTCCCGGCCTCGGCCGCCTCCAGCTCAACGCCGGCAAATACCGCTTCCGGCACAGCCGCGGGCAGGAAATGGATCGCGCCGGCATCGAGCGTGATGCCGTAGCTTCCGCCGCGCAGCTCCCGCACTGGCCGTTGCAGAATTTTTCCCCATCGCGCGGAAAAGGCGCCGGCATCCGGGCATTCGATCTCGACCGCCGTCAGCCCGCGCACGACGTCATCACGGATGGCCCGCTGCCAGTCCGGGCCGGCGGGCGCGTAGGGACCCATCAGGTCCGCGCCGCCGGCGGTGCTGTTGAATTCAAGCATCGCGGCGCCCGTGTCCTTAGGATGCAGCTGCACGCCGAGGTAATCGCCATGCCGGATGACGTTGGCCACGCGCAGGCCGAGGGACTCCGCGTGATGCTGCCACCGCAAGGGATCGTCGCAATCCAGGATCACCATGTAGCCGTAGCGTCCGCCGTGGCGCTCCAGAAAACGGCCTGCCGCGGTGCCGGGACGCGTCGGCGAGACGATTTCGATAAAGCTCGCACCGACCGGAAACAGCACGTTCTCCAGGCCGTACTTGCCGACGTTCGGATCGCGGTGGCATTCCGCCAACCCCAGCAGAGACTCGACGCGCGCAGCCTGCGCCGGGAGATCGGCGGCGACCAGGCAGACCTGCCGCAAGCGCAGGTAGGGCACCGCTCAGACGCCCTTGAACACCGGCGCCCTTTTTTCCACGTAGTGTGCGACGCCCTCCTTGAAATCCGCGCTCGCGAAGCTCTTCTGCATTTCGCCGTCGGCCAGCGCCAGCGCTTCGTTGAAGTCCTGGAACAGGGCCTTCCATACCTGCGCCTTCATCACTGCAGTGGAGCGCGGCGACACGGTGCGGGCGAGCGAGCCCGCGTAGGCCAGCACCTCCTGCATGAAGGTCTCCTGCGGGAATACCTTGTTGACGAGGCCGATGCGCTCCGCTTCGGCGGCCTCCAGCTTGCGCGCGGAAAACAGCAGGTCGAGCGCCTGCGCCGGCCCGACCAGGCGCGGCAGCAGCCAGCTGATGCCGTGCTCGGCGATCAGGCCGCGCTGCGCGAAAGAAGTGGTGAGTTTCGCGTTGCTGCCCGCGAACCGCACATCGGCGTACAGCGCCAGCACCAGGCCCAGCCCCGCGGCCGGGCCGTTGAGGGCGGCGATCACCGGTTTGCGCGCCTGCATCAGGTAGCCGAAGCGGCCGCCGAAGTGCGGCGCGACGTCGGGCCCGAGGCCGGTGTGAAAGCCTGGTCTTTCATCCTTCTCCGGGTCCCGTGCCTGCCCGCCGCCGGGCGTGATGCTCTGCAGCAGTTTCATGTCCGCGCCGGCGCAGAAGCCGCGCCCGGCGCCGGTCAGCACGATGACGCGCACCGCGTCGTCGGCGACGGCATCCGCCACCGCGCGTTTCAGCCCCCGCCCCATCGCGGCGGTGAAAGCGTTCAGCGAATCGGGGCGATTCAGCGAAACGACGGCGACGCCGTCCTTCACTTCGCAGGTCACATCTTCGTATACGTTCATGAGGCCTCCCTTGCCGCGCATGATAGGCTGCATTCACGGAGGAGTCAGCGATGAAAAATTTCACCCTGCGGTTTGCACGGATGGCCGGCATCGTTCCCTTGATCATTGCCGGCGGCAGCCTCGCCCAAACGCCGCCACCGCCCCCCGACGCCGCCGCGAGCGACCCGCGCGCGCTGGGCCTGATGCAGGGATTCCCGCCGGCGCCCGAAAAGACCATCCGCTTCGGCGACGGCAGCGGCTACCGTTTTCCGAACACGCGCTGGTCCTTTTCGCATCAGCGCGAGCTGGTGCCGACCGCCGCCGTATGGCGCGGCGCCGGCCCGGCGTCGGCGCTGCCGCGCGCCGAGCGCAGCCTGGACGCGGTGGCCTTCAAGACCCTCGACGGCAAGGATGCGACCTGGGGAGACATGCTCGCCGCCACCTGGACCGACGGCATCCTGGTGATGCACAAGGGCCGCGTCGTGTCGGAGAAATATTCCGGCGCGCTGGACGATCACACGCCGCACATCGCATTCTCGGTGACCAAATCCTTCGTTGGCACGCTGGCCGCGATGCTGGCCGAACAGGGTCGGCTCGACCCGGGCGCCCTGGTGACGAAGTACGTGCCGGAATTGAAGGACGGCGCCTACGCCGACGCCACGGTGCGCCAGGTGATGGACATGACCATCGGCGTCAAGTACTCGGAGGTCTATACCGATCCGAAGGCGGAGGTCTGGGACTATGCGCGCGCCGGTGGCATGCTGCCCGCGGGCCCCAACTACCAGGGGCCGCGCAGCTTCTACGATTTCCTCGTCAAGCTGCAGAAGGAAGGCGAGCACGACGTCGCTTTCGCCTACAAGACCGCCAACGCCGAAGTGCTGGCGTGGATCGTCAAGCGCGCGAGCGGCAAGTCGCTCGCCGCGCTGCTGTCGGAAACCGTGTGGCAGCCCATGGGCGCCGAAGCGGACGCCTATTTCACCGTCGACAGCGTCGGCAGCGAATCGGGCGGCGGCGGACTGAACACCGTGCTGCGCGACCTCGGGCGCTTCGGCGAAACCATGCGCCTCGACGGCCGCTACAACGGCCGGCAGATCATTCCGGCGGCCGTGGTGGCGGACATCCGCAAAGGCGGCGATCCGGCGAAGTTCGCCAAGGCGGGCTACACGCTGGCGCCCAACTGGAGCTACCGGGACATGTGGTGGGTGTCGGACTACGGCGCCTTCACCGCGCGCGGCATCCACGGCCAGGTGATCTACATCGACCCGAAAGCGCAGATGACCATCGTGCGCTACGCCTCGCATCCGGCCGCGGCGAATATCGCCAACGACCCGATCAGCCTGCCGGCCTACCGCGCGATGGCGGAATGGCTCATGAAGAACGACTGAACCGGCGCGCGGACGCGCGTCAGCCGCCAGTCGCGGCCGGTGCGACTGCGCGGAACTTCTTGTAGTAACCCAGCACTTTCGGCACATAGGCCGCGGTTTCGCGGTAAGGCGGAATGCGCTGGCCGTACTTCATCACCGCGTCCTCGCCGGCGTTGTAGGCCGCCAGCACGAGCTGCAGGTTGTCGTGGAACAGGACCTTGAGATCGCGCAGGTAGCGCGCGCCGCCGCGGATGTTCTGCGCCGGATCGAGCCGGTCCTTCACGCCGTAGCGCCTGGCGGTGCCGGGCATGAGCTGCATCAGCCCCACGGCGCCCGCGCTCGAGCGCGCGGCCGGGTTGTAGCCGGATTCGACCGAGATCACGGCATGGATCAGCGCTGCATCCACCTTGGTCTCCTGGGCCGCGGCCAGGACGTGGCTGCTGAACTTCGCGGGTTGCAGTCCTTCACCGCCCTCCGGTTCGGCCGTTTGGCCCTTCTTGAACAGGGTGTACCGGCCGTCGGCCGGCGGCGTGTCGGCAATGATGACCGATACGCGGCCACCGTCGACAAAGCCATAAACGTTGGCGCGCGCGGTGCCGATGAACATCGCCGTCGCCGCCCCCAGGATTAAAAAACTCAATCGAAACAAGCTCATCAGGCCTTTGCAGGGAGAAAAGGTGCGCGAGTCTACCCCATGGGCTCCCTGCACGGCTGAAAGCAAATGTAAAAGCGTCTAGGCGGCGTTCAGCGCTTCTTCGACGTCTTCGGTCGTCGCGCGGCGCATCTCGCGCCGCTCGGAGAGGTCGAAGCGCCGTCCGCGATGCAGGACCGCGCGGTTGTCCCACATGACGAGGTCGCCCACCTGCCAGTGGTGCTGGTAGACGAACTCGCGCTGCGTGGCGTGCTCGAGCAGGTCCATGAGCAGCATGCGGCCTTCGGGCAGCGTCATGCCGAGGATGTGCGTGGCATGGATGCCGACCCACAGCACCTTGCGCTTCGAGCCCGCGTGCGTGCGCACCAGCGGCCACACCGCGGGCGGGATCGCGTTCTTCTGCTCTTCGGTATAGCCGGTGTCGCCCATCATCAGCCGCGAATGCAGCGCGTGGTGCTCGGCCTCGAGCCCCGCGATGTCCTTGCGCAGATCGTCGGGCAGCGCGTCGTAGGCGGCGCGCAGGTCGGCGAATTCGGTCTCGCCGCCTTTCGCCGGGATCACCACCGAGTGCAGCATCGAGTAGCGCGCGGCGGGCTTCTGGAACGAGCTGTCGCTGTGCCACAACTGGTTGGCGATGTTGTTGACGATCTTGGCGTGGTCGCGCGGCGCGACCCCGCCGTCCGCCTGTACGTTGGAGATGTCGGCGAGTTCGTCGTACTTGAAGCGGTGCGGCTGGCCCTTGCGGATTTTCCGCAGGCCGAGGTCGAGCGGCCCGAATTGCCTGGCATACGCGATCTGCTCGTCCTCGCCCAGCTTCTGGCCGCGGAACACCAGCACCGCGTAGCGGTCCATGCCGGCGACGATTTCCTGCAGCTGTGCCGCGTTCAGCGGCTTCGACAGGTCGACGCCGCTTGCTTCGGCGGCCAGCAGCGGGTGCAGCGGTTTGAAGGCGATGGCCATGACGGTCCTTCAGTCAGCCTTGATGTTGTTATCTTTGATCACTTTCGCCCACTTCGCAATCTCGCTGCGCACAAACGCGTCGAACTGCTCCGGCGTGGACGCCACCACTTCCAGCCCCAGGCCCGCGAGCCGCTCGCGCACGTCCGGCAGCGCCAGCACCTTCGCGCTGTCCAGGTAGATTTTGTTGACGATGGCGCGCGGCGTCGCCGAGGGCACCACCAGGCCGAACAGGCTCGTCACGCTCACGCCGGGCACGGTTTCCGCGATCACCGGGTACTGGCTCAATCCCGCGGGGCGCTGCGGCGCGGCGAGCGCGATCACCTTCAGCTTGCCCGCCTCCACCTGCGGCTTGGCGGAATGATAGACGTCCATCATCAGGTCGACGCGGCCGGCGA
>CAZPNH010000104.1:5552-6273 GCA_964587635.1 uncultured Bordetella sp. | reverse complement strand
AAGCTGACGGTGCTGCGCGCCACCGAGGAAGAAAATCGGGCGCATGAAAAATTATTGGATGGCATCGACAAGCAAGCAAAAGAAAAGGGTGGCAGTTTGTGGAGACGTCTTAATCCATCTTAGCGCCGCTCTCCTTCACCAGCTTCGCCCACTTCGCCGCGTCCGCCAGCATGAACTGGCGGAACGCCTCCGGCGAATTTCCCACCGGCTCCGATCCGTCCGCGATGATGCGCTCGCGCACGTCGGGGCTGTTGAGCGCCTTCAGCAGCTCGGCGTGCAGGCGGGCCACGATGGCCTCGGGCATTTTGGCGGGGCCGAGCACGCCGTACCAGCCGACGATCTCGAAGCCGGGCAGCGCCTCGTTCATCGCGGGCACCTCGGGCAGGGCGGCGACGCGGCGCGGCGACGTCACGGCGATCGCGCGCAGCCGTCCGGCGCGCACCTGCGTCTGCGCCGCCTGCAGGCCGGCGAAGTTGAACTGGTATTCGCCGCCCAGCAGCGCCACCAGCGCCGGGCCCGAGCCCTTGTAGGGCACGTGCTCGGCCTTGACGCCGGTCATCTGCTTGTAGAGCTCGCCCGCGAGGTGGCCGCCGCTGCCGATGCCGGCCGAGCCGAAATTGAGCGCGCCCTGGTAGTTCTTCGTCCAGGCGATGAACTCCTCCAGCGTCTTCGGCGGCGAGGAGGCGTTCACCACCAGCAGCTGCGCGGCCGAGGTGAGCTG
>CAZPNH010000104.1:0-5542 GCA_964587635.1 uncultured Bordetella sp. | reverse complement strand
TCGGTGCCCTCGCGCGGAACGCGAAAGTGCGAGGTGAGCTGCGTGATGGGCGAGAAGCTGTTGACCGGGTGGTAGGGCAGCTTGGGATTGAGCGCCGCGTTCACCGTGTGCTGGTGGTAGGCGAGCAGCAGCGTGTAGCCGTCGGGCTTGGCGGCCGCCACGATTTCGCCCGCCACCACGCCCGAGGCGCTGGCGCGGTTGTCCACCAGCACCGGCTGCTTCATGGACTCGGAGAGCTTGGCGCCGAACACGCGCGCGAGGATGTCCGTGGTGCCACCCTGCGCGGCGGGCGTGATCAGGCGGATCGGGTGATTCGGGTATTCCTCCTGTGCGAGCGCTGGCAGCGTGGCGAGCGTCAGACAGATCGTTACCGCGGTGGAACGGAAGATCATGGCGTTTTCTCGACGATGGCTTCCCAAACCTGCTTCGGCTCAGCATACCGAAGAATGGTCCGCTCCTCCAGGCTGCGCATGCGCCAGCCCTCCTTGAACAGCGCTTCGGTGCTCTCGCGATCGAAGAACCGTTTCGGCTCGCCGTCCACGAGGTAGTAGTTGGCGTCGATCGCCGGATGTCCGGTGGCGCCGTAGTGGATGTCGTTGGTCGAATTCAGCCGACACAGCAGCAGGCCAGACGGACCGAGAACCGTGTGGATGCGCCGCGCCAGGCCCAGCGTTTCCTCCCACGGGAAGTAGTGCAGCGACAGGCTTGCGACCACTACGTTGACGCTGCCGTCCGCGACGGGAAACGGCGCGCGGATGTCCTGGCAATGAATCTCGCTCTTCGGCGCCCGCGTTTTTGCTTTGGCGACGGATTCCGGAGACAGGTCGATGGCAACGACGCGATGGCCCGCTGCCTCCAGCGCCGCCGTATCGATGCCGCCGCCACAGCCGAGCTCAAGTAACCGGCCTGTGCCGATGTGCTCGGCGACGAGCGGCAGCCAGGGAGACAGCCAGGGATCTGCGTTCATGGCCGGCCTAACGGCTGGCCGGCACGCCTGGCCCATCCGGTGGAAAGGCAGCGAATTCCGGCAGCCGCTCTGCGCGGGCGGAGAATTCCTGCAGGGCAGGGTGCTCGGACACCGCGACGGCGCCCGGAAGTATCCCCTGCGTGAACCGCCAGGCCACCGCTGCAGTGATGCCTGCCTGATTCATCGCCGGCGGTTTGCTGCGGATTTCGGTTTCGAGCGCGCCGTACGCCGCGAGCATCTGGCCCCGCACGCGCGCGAGCCAGGGCTCGTGATGCTTCTCCGGCGGCCGCAGGTTGCGCTCGTATACCGTCTGCACCGTCTTCTCGCAGGCGGCCAGCGCCAGCCCGATGATCCGCAAGGCGTGCTGGCGCTCGGCAATGCCGGAGGGCATCAGAGTCCTGGGCGCGGCGAGGGCTTCGGCGTATTCCAGGATCAGCGTCGAGTCCATCAGCACCTCGCCGTCATCGCAGATCAGCGACGGCGATTTCACGACCGGATTGATTTTCTGGAACTGCTCGAAAGTGCTGAACACCGAAACCGATTGGTGCTCGAACGGAATTCCCAGGCAACGCAGCGATATCGCCACGCGGCGGACGTAGGGTGAATCGAGCATGCCGATGAGTTGCATGGAGAAAAGCATACCCGACGGGGATATACTTTCGCCATCATGAAATTGAAGATCAACCCATTCGAGAAAGACCTCGACAGGAACCCGGCCAACCACGCGCCGCTGACGCCGCTGGGGTTCATCGAGCGCACGGCGGCGGTGTATCCGCAGCGGGTCTCGGTGATCCATGGCGCCAAGCGCTTTACGTGGGAGCAAACCTATGCGCGCTGCCGGCGGCTGGGGTCGGCGCTGGCGAAGCGGGGGATAGGCTTCGGCGACACGGTCGCGGTGATGCTCCACAACACGCCCGAGATGTACGAGTGCCATTTCGGCGTGCCGATGACGGGCGGGGTGCTGAATGCGCTGAATACTCGGCTGGACGCGGAGGCGATCGCGTTCATGCTGGAGCACGGCGGCGCGAAGATCCTGGTCACGGACCGCGAGTTTTCGCCGACGGTGAAGGCGGCGCTGGCGCTGATGAAGGCGAAGCCCGTGGTCATCGACGTGGAAGATTCCGAATATGCGGGCCCGGGCGAGCGCCTGGGCGCGAAGACCTATGAGGAGCTGCTGGCCGAAGGCGATCCCGAATTCGCCTGGCAGTGGCCCACGGACGAGTGGAATGCCATCTGCCTGGGCTACACCTCGGGCACGACCGGCGATCCGAAGGGCGTGGTCTACCACCACCGCGGCGCCTACCTGAACGCGATCTGCAATATCGTCACCTGGGGCATGCCGCATCACGCGGTATACCTCTGGACGCTGCCGATGTTCCATTGCAACGGCTGGTGCTTCCCGTGGACGATGGCGGCGAACGCCGGAACCAACGTATGCCTGCGCAAGGTGGAAGCCGGCTTGATTTTCGATCTGATAAAAAAACACAAGGTCACGCATTACTGCGGCGCGCCCATCGTGCACTCGACGCTCATCAACGCGCCCGAGGAAATGAAGAAGGGCGTCACGCACCAGGTGAAGGGCATGGTGGCGGCGTCCGCGCCGCCGGCGTCCATGATCGAAGGCATGGAGAAGCTCGGCTTCGACATCACCCACGTCTACGGCCTGACTGAGGTCTACGGCCCGGCGACGGTCTGCGCCAAGCACGAGGAATGGAATGCCCTCGACATCGGCGAGCGCGCGCGGCTGAACAGCCGCCAGGGCGTGCGCTACCTGATGGAGGAGGGGCTCACGGTGATGAACCCGGACACCATGAAGGTGGTGCCCGCCGACGGCGAAACCATGGGCGAGATCATGTTCCGCGGCAACATCACCATGAAGGGCTACCTGAAGAACCCCGCCGCGTCGCAGAAGGCCTTCGCGGGCGGCTGGTTCCATTCGGGCGACCTGGGCGTGATCCATCCGGACGGCTACATCAAGATCAAGGACCGCTCCAAGGACATCATCATCTCGGGCGGCGAGAACATCTCCTCGCTGGAAGTGGAAGACGTGCTCTACCGCCACCCGGCCGTGGCGGCGGCGGCGGTGGTGGCGATGCCCGACGAAAAATGGGGCGAAACGCCCTGCGCGTTCGTCGAACTGAAGGCGGGCAGTTCCGCGGACGAGAAGCAGATCATCGACTTCTGCCGCCAGCACATGGCCAAGTTCAAGGCGCCGCGCGCGGTGGTGTTCGGCGAGGTGCCGAAGACCTCGACCGGCAAAATCCAGAAATTCACATTGCGCGAAAAGGCCAAGTCGGCCTCCGCCATCGATTCCTGAGGCAACCCACATGAGCGCACAACTCCAGGCGCAGCAGCCCGTCCTGCTGCGCGAAGACCGCGACGGCATTGCCACGCTGACGATGAACCGCCCGGCGCAGATGAACCTGCTGACCACGGAAATGCTGACTGCGCTCCAGGCGGCTTTTGATGCAATAGAAAAAGACAAGGGCGTGAAAGCAGTGATCCTGGCCGCGGCGGGCAAGAGCTTCTGCGCCGGCCACGACCTCAAGGAAATCCGCGCGCTCGGCGACCAGGAGAAAATTGCCGGCCTGTTCGTCCAGTGCAGCCGCATGATGATGACCATCCAGAAGCTGCCGCAGCCGGTGATCGCGAAGGTGCAGGGGCCGGCCGCCGCGGCGGGCTGCCAGCTCGTCGCGCAGTGCGACCTGGCGGTGGCCGTGGACACGGCGAAGTTCGTCACCTCGGGCGTGACCTGGGGCTTCTTCTGCTCCACGCCGGGCGTGGCCATCGGCCGCAACCTGCAGCGCAAGCACGCCATGGAAATGCTGCTCACCGGCGAACCCATCAGCGCGCAGCGCGCGCTCGAATGGGGCCTGGTCAACCGGGTCGCTGCCGCCGACGCGCTCGATGGCGAGACGCTCTCCCTGGCGAAAGTTCTCGCCTCCAAGCCGCCCGCGACCGTCGCCGCCGGCAAGCGTGCGTTCTACCAGCAGATGGACATGGACCTGCCTCGCGCCTATGCGCTCGCGGGCGAAGTCATCGCCTCCAGCTTCGCGCACGAGGAGGGCAGGGAAGGCATGGCCGCCTTCATCGAGAAGCGCCCGCCGCCGGGGAAAAAGTAGCTGAAGCCCTGCCTGATCGTCCGCAATCCGGCCGCGGGGCGCGGCCGCGCGCAGCGCGACTGGCGCGACATCGCGCGCAGGCTGCGTGAATCCGGCGCCGTCTTCGACGAGGCCGTGACCTCCCGGCCGTTCGAGGCCGCCGACATCGCGGAAAGGGAATCCGGCAACTACGAGCGCATCGTCGCCGCCGGCGGCGACGGCACGGTGCACGAGGTGGTGAACGGCCTGATGCGTGCCGGCGGCAAGGCGGCGTTGGGTGTCATACCGCTCGGCAGCGGGGACGACTTTGCAAAATTGCTTTTGAATGATTTTATTTTCAATTTTTCAAATAAAAAAATAAAACAATTTGACGTCGGCCGCATCGTTGCCGGCTCCGAGGTCCGCTATTTCGCCAACGGCATGGACATCGGCTTCGGCGCGCACGGCGCGCGCAACGTGAAGCGCGTGCCGCGCTTCCTTACCGGCTTCGGCGCCTACCTTGGGGCGCTCGCGCTGACGATGTTCCACTATCCGCTGCTACGCGTGCGGCTGCAGCTGGACGATGCGCCGCCGTTCGAACTCACCACCGCCATGACCGCTGCGATGAACGGCACCACCTTCGGCGGCAGCTTCCGCGTCTGCCCCGAGGCGAGGCCGGACGACGGCCTGCTCGACCTGCTGCTGGTGGACGCGGTCGGCCGGCTGCAGATCCTGCAGCTGGTGCCGAAAATCCTGCGCGGCAGCCATGCCGGCGACCCGCGCCTCAGACTGGTGCGCGCAAAACGGTTGACGATCGAATCGGCCGAACCGCTGCTGGTGGAGGCGGACGGTGAAATCGCCTTCGAGGATGCCAAACAGCTGAAAATCGCGGTGCTTCCGGGGGCGCTGCGGGTGTTCGCCTAGTAGAATTCACGCCCTATGGCCGACGACGTCATCCTCGAAACCCGGGGGCTTACCAAGGAGTTCAAGGGCTTCGTCGCCGTGCAGGACGTGTCGCTGAAAATCCGCCGCGGCAGCATCCATGCGCTGATCGGGCCCAACGGCGCGGGCAAGACCACCTGCTTCAACCTGCTCACGCATTTCCTCGAGCCGACGCGCGGCCAGATTTTCTACAACGGCCGGGAGATCACCGGCGCCAGTCCCGCCTCCATCGCGCGCATGGGCCTGGTGCGCTCGTTCCAGATATCGGCGGTGTTCCCGCACCTGTCGGTGCGCGAGAACGTGCGCATCGCGCTGCAGCGCAAGCGCGGTGCCTCCTTCGATTTCTGGCGCGCGCTGCGCGTGCTGGACGCGCTCAACGTGCAGGCGCGCGAGCTGATCGACGCCGTGGGCCTGTCCGAGTTCGAGGAAATCGCGGCGGTCGAGCTGCCTTACGGACGCAAGCGCGCGCTGGAAATCGCCACCACGCTCGCGCTCGAACCGGAAATGATGCTGCTCGACGAACCCACCGCCGGCATGGCGCACGAGGATGTGG
>CAZPNH010000103.1:0-6297 GCA_964587635.1 uncultured Bordetella sp. | reverse complement strand
CTGGCGGCCTCCGTCGGCGCCGCCGTTTCGGCGCCCGAGATGCGGGCCGCAGTGGAGGCGGCACGAGCGCTGGACGACTTCTGCGCCGAAACCGACATCCAGGTCGTGGTGCATGTCGAGGGCGGTCCCTTTGCCGGCACCAAGATACGCGCAGCGGCCGAAGCGGCCGGGCTGGCGCTGGAGCAAGACGGCAAGTTCGCGCTGCGCACCGACGAGCAGCGGCTCCTCTATACGCTGGCCGCGCGCGACGGCGCGATGTTCTCCGCGGCGGCCATGCGCGAAGCCGCACCGGAAGCCCTGACGCTCTCATTGGACGTGCCGCGCACGCCCGACATGCGCCGCTCCTTCGAATCCATGACGCGGCTCGCGCACCAGCTCGCCTCGGCGCTGGAAGGGCGCATGGTGGATGACAACGGCAATGTGCTCGACGACCGCGCGATCGAGGCCATCGCGCTGCAGCTCGATGCCGTCCGCGCCCGGCTGGAAGCGCAGGGCCTGCCGCCCGGCAGCCTGCCGGCGCTGCGCCTGTTTTCTTGAGCAATGGCGGTCCCGAAGAAGGTCCTCGAACGGGCCGCCGCGCTGCGGAAGGACATCGAGCACCATAACCACCGGTACTACGTCCTGGACGATCCCGAGATAGACGATGCCGGATACGACCGGCTGTTCCGGGAGCTGGTCGATCTGGAACAAGCGCATCCGGAACTCGCCGCCCCCGATTCCCCGACCCAGCGCGTCGGCGCGGCGCCGCTGCCGGAATTCGCCGAAGTGCGGCATCGCGTGCCCATGCTGTCGTTGGGCAACGCCTTTGAGGAAGACGAAGTGCGCGCCTTCGACAAGCGCGTGCGCGAAACGCTGGGCGTCGACAGCGTGGAATACGCGGCCGAGCCGAAGTTCGACGGGCTGGCGATCAGCCTTGCCTACCGCAAGGGCGTGTTCGCGCAGGGAGCGACGCGTGGCGATGGCGCCACGGGCGAGGACGTCACGCCGAACCTGCGAACAGTGCGCGCCATACCGCTGAAGCTGCCTCCAGCGCCGGATACCGAGGATCTGGAGGTCAGGGGAGAGGTGCTGTTCTACAAGGCCGACTTCGAAAAGCTCAACAAACGGCAACGCGAGGCGGAGGAAAAGGTGTTCGCGAACCCGCGCAATGCGGCTGCCGGCAGCCTGCGGCTGCTCGATTCCAAGATCACCGCGCAGCGGCCGCTGCGCTTCTTCGCCTACGGCGTGGGCGCCGCCGCCAAGGCGCGCTGGAAAACCCATTCCGCGCTGCTCGACCGGCTGGCTGAACTGGGATTTCCCGTATCCAGGGAGCGCGGCGTCACCCAGGGGGTGGAAGGGCTGCTCGATTTCTACAGGAAAATCCAGGCCAGGCGGGAACAGCTGCCCTACGCCATCGACGGAGTGGTCTACAAGGTGAACCGGCTGGACTGGCAGGAACAGCTCGGTTTCGTCTCGCGCGCGCCGCGCTTCGCCATCGCGCACAAATATCCCGCCGAAGAACAGGCGACCGAAGTGCTGAAGATCGAAGTCCAGGTCGGGCGCACTGGCGTGCTCACGCCCGTGGCGCGCCTGAAGCCCGTGGAAGTGGGCGGCGTCACGGTCACCAACGCGACGCTGCACAACGAGGACGACCTGCGGCGCAAGGATGTCTGGGCCGGCGATACGGTGATCGTGCGCCGGGCCGGTGACGTGATCCCCGAAGTCGTGAGCGTCCGGGAGAAGGGGCCGCGCCGGGAAGAGGACCGCTTCGTCATGCCGGAGAAATGCCCGGTGTGCCAGTCGCCGGTGATCCGCCTGCCGGGCGAAGCCGCCACGCGGTGCACCGGCGGGCTGTACTGCGGGGCGCAGCGCAAGCAGGCGCTGCTGCATTTCGCGGGGCGGCGCGCCATGGACATCGAAGGCCTGGGCGAAAAGCTGGTCGAACAGCTGGTCGACCTGGACATGGTGCACAACCCGGCCGATTTGTACGGACTGAAGAAGGACGTGCTGGCCGGGCTGGAGCGCATGGCGGAAAAGTCGGCGCAGAACGTGATCGATGCCATCCAGCGCTCGCGCGGCGTGGACCTGCCGCGCTTCGTTTTCGCGCTAGGTATTCCCGGCGTCGGGGAGGAAGTCGCCAAAATCCTCGCGCGGCATTTCGGTTCGCTGCAGGCAATGCTGGATGCCGACTGGCCGGCGCTGGGGGCGCAGAAGGAAGCGATACGCAAGGAAAATGCGAAGCGCAAGCGGAAAAATGAAACGCCTTTGCCCGTGCCGCTCGAGTGAATCGGTCCCGAGATCATGGAAAGCATCGACAAATTCGTGCACGAACCGCACAACCGGAAGATCATCGCGAGCCTTGTGGATCCCGCTCACGGCGTGATAATCAGGAACCTTCCTTCGGCAAATGCGCCAAAAGAACGCGGCAAGGTATTCGTGCTCACTGGTACTCTTCCGGGCATGAGCCGGGACGAGGCGCGGGCGTTCATCGAATCGCACGGCCACAAGGTTACGGGATCGGTATCGAAAAAGACCGATTACGTGGTAGCGGGCGCGGAGGCGGGCAGCAAGCTCGAGCAGGCGCGCGCGCTCGGCGTCGCGGTGCTCGATGAGCGCGGCCTGGTGCAGTTACTTGGAGAGCGGCAAGCGGATGCATAAAAAAATCACCAAGGCGGTATTCCCCGTGGCGGGCCTGGGCAGCCGCTTCCTGCCGGCGACCAAGGCGAGCCCCAAGGAAATGCTGCCGATCGTCGACAAGACGCTGATCCAGTATGCGGTCGAGGAAGCGGCCGCCGCCGGCATCACTGAAATGATCTTCGTCACGGGACGCAACAAGCGCGCCATTGAAGATCATTTCGACATGAATCCGGAACTCGAGCGCTCCCTCCTGCACAAGCAGGAACTGCTGGACATCGCGCGCACCGTCCTGCCGCCGGGATGCCAGTGCATCTACATCCGCCAGGCGGAGCCGCTGGGCCTGGGGCACGCGGTGTTGTGCGCGCGCTCGGTGGTGGGCGACGACCCGTTCGCGGTCCTGCTGGCGGACGATCTCATCGACTCCCAGCCGCCGACCATTGCCGCCATGGCGGCGCTGTTCGGCAAGGAAGGCTGCTCCCTGCTGGGCGTGGAAGACATTCCGCGCGAGCGTACGGGGAGCTACGGCATCGTGAGCCCGGCCGATCCGAAAGCCGGTGTGACGCAGATACACGCCATCGTCGAAAAGCCCGCGCCGAAGGATGCGCCTTCGACGCTGGGGGTCGTGGGACGCTATGTGCTGACCCCGGGGATATTCGGCATGCTTGCGGGCGCAAAGCCGGGCCGCGGCGGGGAGATCCAGCTCACGGATGCGATCTCCGCGCTGCTCGCACGGGAACGCGTGATGGCGATGCGCATCGGCGGCAAGCGCTACGACTGCGGCAGCAAGCTCGGCTACCTGAAGGCGACGATCGAACTCGGCCTGCGGCACGCGGAAGTCGGCCGGGAGTTTTCCGAGTTCATGAAAAACAGGGAGCAATGACATGCCCGACACCAAAGAGGCCTGGGATTTTCTCGAGAATTCCGACCTGGTTTCGAGCGCCGGGGACGTCAAGGCAGCCATCGACCGGCTGGCGGTAGAAATCACGCGGCAGCTCAAGGACCGCTATCCGCTGGTGCTCGTGGTCATGGGCGGCGCCGTTGTGTTCGGCGGCCAGCTGCTGCCGCTGCTGCGCATGCCGCTGGATTTCGACTACATCCACGCCTCGCGCTACGGTGCGGCGACCGTCGGCGGCGGCATCGAATGGCGGGTCGAGCCGCCGGGCGGCGTGAGCGGGCGGGCGGTGCTGGTGCTTGACGACATCCTCGACGGCGGGCAGACGATGGTGGCGATCCGCGACCGCCTGCGCGAGCGCGGCGCGGCGAGCTTCCACTGCGCGGTGCTGGTGGAAAAAATCCTCAAGAAGAAGAAACCCATCGCCGCCGACTTCGTCGGCCTGACGGTCCCCGACCGTTTCGTGTTCGGCTGCGGCATGGACGCCAAGGGTCTCTGGCGCAATCTGCCCGAGATCCGCGCGATGCGGGGCGCCTGATGCTGGCGGTCCTGGGCGGCAGCGGCCTGTCGCGGCTGGTCACGTTGGACGATATAGAGCGCAAGGTGGCGCACACGTCCTACGGCGAACCTTCCGGCGCGCTCAGTTTCGGCCGCATCGGCGGCCGCGAGCTGGTGTTCCTCGCGCGGCACGGCGACGGGCATTCCATTCCGCCGCACCAGATCAACTACCGCGCCAACATCCGGGCGCTGCAGGAAGCGGGCGTGAAGGAGATCGTCGCGGTCGCCACGGTGGGCGGCATCCGGCACGAATTCGGACCGGGCACGCTGGTCCTTCCCGACCAGATCATCGACTACACCTG
The DNA here is from genome assembly GCA_964587635.1 of uncultured Bordetella sp. Classification (GTDB taxonomy): domain Bacteria; phylum Pseudomonadota; class Gammaproteobacteria; order Burkholderiales; family SG8-39; genus RBG-16-66-20. The sequence continues at coordinate 1,929 of CAZPNH010000103.1, read as the reverse complement.
GGGCCGGCCTTCGACCTTTTTCGAGGGTGCGGGCGCGAAAGTGACGCATGTCGATTTCACCGAGCCGTATTCGGCAGCCCTGCGCGCGCGCGTTCTCAGGGCGGCGCAGGCCTGCGGGGAAACCGTCGCCGAGAGCGGCGTCTATGCGGCGACGCAGGGCCCGCGGCTGGAAACCGCGGCGGAAATCAACCGGCTGGAGCGGGATGGCGCCGACCTGGTCGGCATGACCGGCATGCCCGAAGCGGTGCTGGCGCGCGAGGCGGGTATGGAATACGCCGCCATCGCGGTCGTCGCCAACCATGCCGCCGGCCGCGGCGACAGCGCCCACGCCATATCGCTCGAGCGCATCGAGGCGGTGGTCGAACAGGCGATGAACCGCGTGCGGCGCATCATCAGCCAGCTGGTGACGGCGTGATCCGCGAAGTCCTGAGGATGGGCGACGAACGGCTGCTGCTGCGCGCGGCGGAAGTCGAGCGCCTCGGCGCGCCGGAAACCACGTCGCTGCTGCAGGCGCTTCTTGCCGACATGCGCGACACCATGGCCCACCAGAATGGGGCGGGCCTCGCTGCGCCCCAGATCGGCGTCAGCCTGCGCGTGGTGATCTTCGGCTTCAAGGCGAATCCGCGCTATCCGGATGCCGAGGAAGTCCCCGACACCGTTCTCATCAATCCCGTCCTCGAGCCGCTCTCGGAAGAAATCGAGGAGGGCTGGGAAGGCTGCCTGTCCGTGCCCGGCATGCGCGGCTGGGTGCCGCGCTGGAAACGCCTGCGCTACTGGGGCTTCGACGAAAATGGTTTTCGCTTCAGCCGGGAGGTCGAAGACTTTCATGCCCGCGTCGTGCAGCACGAATGCGACCACCTGGACGGCATCCTCTACCCGATGCGCATCCGCGACCTGACGAAGTTCGGCTTCAACGACGCGCTGTTCCCCGGGCAGGACATGCCCGCGGAAGACTAGATCTGCAGCTCGGTCAGCAGTTCCTGCTCCAGCTTCAGCACCGCCTTCGAATCGGCCAGCGCGGAGCCTGAAACCAGGAACACGTCCTCGGCGCGGTCGCCCAGCGTGTTCACCTTGGCCGAGTGCAGGTTGAGGCGGTAGCTCGAGAGCAGCCGCGCGACGCTGTAGAGCAGCCCGGGACGGTCGCTGGCGACGATGTTGAGCGAATTGTAGGCGCCGCGCTCGTCGGGACGGATGTCCACCGCCGGAGGAATGGGGAAGTGGCGCACGCGCCGCGACACACGGCCGCCGCGCGGCGGCGGCAGCGGCGATTGCGACTGCAGCTCTTCCGTGAGTTCGCTTTCGATGAGCGCCATCATGTCCCGGTAGTGCGCGCCGGGCCCCTTGCCCATGACCATGAAGGTATCGATGGCGTAACCGTTGCGCGTGGTGTGGACTTTCGCCTCGACGATGTTGAAGCCGGCGCGCTCGAAATAGCCGCAGATGCGCGCGAACAGCGCTTCGCGGTCCGGCGCGTAGATCATCACCTGCAGGCCTTCGCCGAACGGCGCCAGGCGCGCGCGCACCACCGGCGTCGCGGTATCCACGCGGTAGTGGAGATTGCGCGTCTGCCAGGCGATTTCCTGCGCGTCGTGGCGCAGGAAATAGGTGGTATCCAGGTTGGCCCAGAAGCGGTCCTTGACGGCGTCGGAGAGCGCGTACAGCCGCAGCAGGCGCGAGGCCTCGGCTTGCTTCTCCGCCACCGCGGTGTCGAGCGCCGGCGCGTCGCCCGTGAGGATGCGGCGCGTCAGCCGGAACAGGTCCTCCAGCAGCTTCGCCTTCCAGCCGTTCCAGACTTTCGGGCTGGTGCCGCGGATGTCGGCCACGGTGAGCAGGTACAGCGCCACCAGGCGCCGTTCGCTGCCCACTTTCTTCGCGAAATCTTTTGCCACTTCGGGATCGTCCACGTCCTGCTTCTGCGCCACCGAGGAC
>CAZPNH010000102.1:0-6351 GCA_964587635.1 uncultured Bordetella sp. | reverse complement strand
GTTCGAGGCCCTCCTTCTGCCAGGCCGCGTTCTGCCGGCAGGCCTCCTCCAGCACCCATTCGCCGATCGGCACGATGAGGCCGGTTTCCTCGGCGAGCGGGATGAAGCGCGCCGGCCGCACCAGGCCCCACTCCGGATGCAGCCAGCGCAGCAGCGCTTCCGAGCCGGCCACCGCGCCGCTCTTCACGTCCACCTTCTGCTGGTAGTGCAGGATGAACTCCTTGCGCTCCAGCGCGCGCCGCAGGCTGTTCTCCATCTGCAGGCGGTCGTTCACCAGCTCGTTCATCTCCGCGGTGAAGAACTGGAAATTGTTGCGCCCGCCTTCCTTGGCGCGGTACATCGCCACGTCGGCGTTCTTCAGCAGCGTGTCCACGTCCGGCCCGTCCTGCGGGTACAGGCTGATGCCCGCACTGCAGGTGACGTAGAGTTCCTTGCCCTCGATCACCATCGGCGCGTTGACGGCGCCGGTGACGCGCTGCATGGCGCGGAACACCACTTCCTCGTTGTTCTGGTCGTTCAGGATCAGCACGAATTCGTCGCCGCCCAGGCGCGCCACCGTGTCGCCGTCGCGCAGCACCGAGCGCAGGCGCTCGGCCATGGTCTTGAGCAGCTCGTCGCCGACGCTGTGGCCGAGGCTGTCGTTGACGATCTTGAAGTGGTCGAGGTCGATGAACACCACCGCGATGGCGCGCACGTGGCGCTGCGCGAACACCGCCTGGCGCAGGCGGTCGTGCAGCAGCGTGCGGTTCGGCAGCCCGGTGAGCGCGTCGTAGTTGGCCTGGTGCTCGAGCTGCACCTGGTAGCGCTTGCGCTCGATGGAATACTGCATCGAGCGCACCAGCAGCTCGCGGTCGAGCTTGCCCTTGACGAGGTAATCCTGCGCGCCGCCCTGCACCGCCCTGAGCGCGACGGTGGCGTCGTCGGTGCCGGTGAGCACGATGATCGGCACCGCGGGCGAATGCGCGAACACCTTGGCGAAGGTCTCGATGCCCAGGCTGTCGGGCAGCGACAGGTCGAGCAGCACCAGCCCGGCGTTGCGCGTGGCGAGGAAATCCAGGCCGTGCGACAGCCGCTCGGCGAAATGCAGCTCGAACGGCGCCTGCGGGTCCTCCGCGATCATCTCGCGGATCAGGCGCGCGTCGCCCGGGTTGTCCTCGATGAGCAGGACGGTGTGGCGATCGCCGTTGAGCGTGATCGCGTTCACCCGGCCCCGCCGGCGCGGCCGCGCACCTAGCCGTCCTTGCCGTTGGGCAGCGTGACGACCGTGAGCCAGAACATGTCGATGGATTTCACCACGACGATGAACTTCTCCAGGTCCACGGGCTTGGTGACGTAGCAGTTGGCGTGCAGGTTGTAGCTGCGCAGCACGTCCTCCTCCGCCTTCGACGTGGTCAGGATCACCACCGGGATGCGCTTCAGGTTCTCGTCGTTCTTGATCTCCTGCAGCACCTCGCGGCCGTCCTTCTTCGGCAGGTTCAGGTCGAGCAGCACGATGTCCGGGCGCGGCACGCCCGCGTGCTTGCCCTGGCGGCGCAGGAATTCCAGCGCCTCGACGCCGTCCTTGGCCCAGTGCAGGTTGCTGTAGACCTTGCCTTCCTTGAGCGCCTCCTTGGTCAGGCGTACGTCGGCCGGGTTGTCCTCGACCAGCAGGATCTCGACCGGCGCCCCGGGAGCTCTGTCAGACATGATGATTGCCTCTCTTCTCAGGTAGCGTTAAATGGAAGTATCGCCCTCGCCGGGCGCCGCCGCGCCGCGGAAACAGCGCGTTGCTCCTGCGTATTTCCGGCTCCTCCCCCTGTAGGGCATTCTAAACCTATACTCCGGGCGAGAGAGGGAGGAGTCCGCCATGAAAATCGCCGTTCTGCTGGCCTGCTGTGTCTTTTCCGTCGCCGCGCAGGCGCAGTCCCCGTATCCCAACAAACCCGTCAGGTTCGTGGTGCCCTTTCCGCCCGGCGGCAATCTCGATTTCGTCGCGCGCACGCTGCAGCCCAGGATGCAGGAGGTGCTCGGCCAGCCGGTGACCATCGACAACAGGGGCGGCGCCGCCGGCATGATCGGCCTCGAGTACGCCTCCAAGCAGCCGCCCGACGGCTACACCATCGTGCTGGGCAACACCGGCACCATCGCCATCAATCCTTCCGTGTACGCCACGATGTCCTACGACCCGGTGAAGGACTTCGTCGCCATCGGGCGGACCACCACCAACCCGCTGCTGTGCGCCATCGGGGCGTCCGTGCCGGCGAACAACCTGCAGGAGTTCATCGCCTATGTCCGGGCGAACCCGGGCAAGCTCAACTTCGGCGTCGCGGGCAGCGGCTCGTCGCCGCATTTCGCCTCCGAGCAGCTCAGGCGCGCCGCGGGTCTCGACATTCCTTTCGTGTTTTACAAGGGCAGCGGCCCGCTGGTGACCGACATGCTGGGCGGACAGGTGCAGGTCATGATCGACGCCCCGCCCGTGACCCTGACCTACATCAAGGCCGGACGGCTGAAGGCGCTGGCGCTCACCGGCAAGGCGCGCCTCGCGTCCCTGCCCGATGTGCCGACCTTCGAGCAGGCCGGATTCAGTTCCGTGGACGCGATCGGATTCCAGGGCGTGCTCGCGCCCGCGGGCACGCCGCCCGTGGCGGTGGCGAAGCTGTCGGAGGCACTCCTCAAGGCGCTGGCGCAGCCCGAAGTGATAGAACGGTTCGCCACTCAGGGACTCGACGCGGCGCCGTCGACGCCCGCGGAATTCGCCGCCTTCATCCGCAGCGAAATCGCCAAGTGGGCCCGCATCGCCAAAGAGGCCAATATCAAGGCGGACTAGGAACGCCAGGCCGCGGGATTCAGCTTGCCGGCGCGCGCGCCGCCCAGTAGGAGCCCAGCGCCAGGCAATCGATGCGATTCTCCGACAGCGCCCGTACGGCATTTTCGGGAAAGCACACGATCGGCTCCTCGTGCACGTTGAACGAGGTGTTCAGGACCAGCGGGATGCCCGAGCGCTGCCGGTAGGCCTCGATGAGGTCCCAGTAGAGCGGGTTCGTCGCGCGCGACACGGTCTGCGGCCGCGCGGTGCCGTCCACGTGCACCACGGCCGGGATGCGCGCCCGCCATTCCGGCTTCACGTTGCAGGTGATGGTCATGAAAGGCAGGCAGCCGGCGGATTTTTCCACGTTGTCGAAGATTTCCGCCGCGTGCTCATCCAGCACGCTGGGCGCGAAGGGCATGAATTCCGTGCGCGCCAGGCGCGCGTTCAGGGTCTTGTTGATTTCGTTGTCGGTCGGCCGCGCCACCATGCTGCGGTTGCCGAGCGCGCGCGGCCCGAACTCCATGCGCCCCTGGAACCAGCCCACCACGAGTCCTGAGTGGACCGCGTCCGCGGCGCGCGCGACCAATGCCGCGTCGGCGAGCTTCTCGGCGGCGAAGCCGGCGGCGGCGAGCGCGTCCGCGCAGGCCCGGTCGTCCCAGCGGCTGCCCCAGCACACGGAGCGAAGTGTTTCCGCATTGTTCTTTTTATTATTTTCAGAAACTAAAAACAAAGCTGCACCAACAGAGTTCCCCGTATCGCTCATGGCCGGAAACACGAACAGGCGGTCCAGTTCCGGCAGCGCCGCAAGGCGCTGGTTCAATTTGACATTGGCGAACACGCCGCCGTTCACCGCGAGCCGGCGCCTGCCGGTGCGCGAGAGGAAATCCCGCGCGACGTCCTCGATCGCGTCCTCGAACACGGCCTGCGCGGCCGCCGCGGCGTCTTCCCTCGGATGGGCTTGCACCAGCGCCTTCAGGTAGGCCTCGCGCGCCGCATAGGCGTCGGAGCGCCCCACGAAGTCGGACTCGAAGCTGTTGCCGAAGTGGTTGCCGCGCGGCGTGGGCCGGAGCGCACGGCGGAATTCCGCGTACAGCTTTCGCGGATCTCCGTGCGCAGCCAGCCCGAGCACCTTGCCTTCGTGGCGCAGCGGGATGAACCCCATCGCTGCCGTGATCGCCTCGTAGTATTCGCCCGGCGATGCGCCCAGGGTATCCGTAAGCCCGATGCGCTCCAGCCGCCCGCCGGACCAGAGGCTGGCGGTGTGAAATATGTTGAGTTCGCCCACGCCGTCGATGGTGAGCACGGCGCAGTCGTCGAATCCCGAGTACCAGGCCGCGGCCATCGCATGCGTGGCGTGATGGTCGTAGAAGCGCACCGGGATGCCGGGCCGCAGGCCGAGGCCCGCGAGAAAGTCCGCGCGCCGGAAATGCGCGGCGATGCCGCCGCCGCGGCCGGCAATCCGCCGCAGCAGGTCGTTCACGTTCAGCTGCCGCTCCTCGCCCCGCATCCTGCGGCGCATGCGCGCCAAGCGCGCCTCGACCTCCTTGGCGAGCGATTCGCGGCGGAAATATTTTTCCGGGAAGAAGCTGTGCATGAGCGCCACGCCGTCGATCTGGCGCCGCTCGACGCCGGCCGCTGCCAGCGCATGCGCCATTGCCTCCAGCGGCAGGCGGCAGCCGTCGCCTTTCCGCCGTGTGACCCGCTCCTGCGAAACGGCCGCGGCGACCGCGCCGTCTACGAACACGCAGGCGGAGGCGTCGTGCGACGAGGCGAGGCCGAGAATGACGCGCATGGCTGCGCGCAACCCTAGTTGAGCGGGCGCGCGGCCGTATGTTCGACATCGCACATACGGAGATTGCCGGGCGCGCGGCCGGGGCGCAAAGAAAACGCCCCGGGACGCTTGCGCGACCGGGGCGTTTTTGAAGCTTGAGGCATGTCCGGCGTACTAGCCGGAAAAGCTCCCTGAGCAACGAGTTGATCCGGAGCTGTTCCCGCCGGTAATGCCCTGGTGGATTCTCACTGGATCACCTCCTTTCGTGGTTGTGGACTTCCAGTCTATCAAATCTGCCGCAGCTGCACTTTCAGCGGCAGGCCGCCCCCGGGCTGCAGGGTGACACGCGCCAGGGGAAAAGGCTCGTGCCCTGCCACCGGCGCGAAGCGCGCCTTCTGCAGCAGTGTCGCCAGCATCGCGGTCGCCTCGAGCATCGCGAAGGCCATGCCGATGCAGATGCGCGGGCCGGCGCCGAACGGCAGGTACTGGTAGCGCGGAATATCCGCCTCGCGCCCGGGCGCAAAGCGCGCCGGATCGAAGGCGTCGGGGTCCTCCCAGCGCTTCGCGTGCCGGTGCATGGCGTAAATCGGCATCACCACCGTGGCGCCGGGCTCTACGTCGAAGCCGTCCAGGCGCGCCGCGGCAACGCACTGCCGGCTGAGCAGCGGCACGGGCGGATACAGGCGCATGGATTCCTTCAGCACCTGCTGCACCAGCACCAGGTGCTCGAGGTGCGCGCTCCCGACCGGCGCGCCGCCCGTCACGCGGTCGACTTCCTCTTCGAGCCGCGCGGCCCATTCCGGGGAACGCGCGACGAGGTACAGCGTCCAGGCCAGCGCGCGCGCCGTCGTCTCGTGCCCCGCGAGGTAGAAGGTCAGCAGGTTGTCGACCAGCTGGACGTCGTTCATCGACTGGCCGGATTCCGGGTCGCGCGCGCGCATCAGGCGATGCATCAGGTCGTCCGGGCTTCCGCCCGCCGCATCCATGGCGCGCCGCTCGCGCAGCATGGCCATGGCCGCGGTGCGCAGCATCCGGGTCGCGCGCGCGCCCGCCACCATGCCGGGGCGCGGCAGCCAGTTCGGCGCCCCCACGATCGCGAACAACTGCCCCCAGCCGCCGGCGCGCTGGAACAGCTGCATCGATTCCTCCACCGTCGCGCCGACGGTGCCGTCCGCCGAGGGCAGCAGCGTCGCCGAGATCACGTCGAAGGTGGCGCGCGTCATGTCGCGGTCGACCGGCTGCACCGAGCCCGCGGGCGCCGCGCGCCATTTCTCCAGCAGCGTTTCGGTGGCGCGCACGAAGGCCGGCACGAACCCGTGCAGGTCCTGGTGGCGGAACATCGGCGCGGAGGCCTGGCGCTGCCATTTCCATTCCGCGCCTTCGCTCGTGAGGATGCCCTTGCCGAGCAGCGGTTCGAGCAGGCGGATCTGGGACAGCTTCTGGAATTTCTCCCGCTCGTCCAGCAGCACCGTCTTCACCAGCGCCGGGCTGGTGATCCACAGGCGCTGCATGCCGCCCAGGCTGCCGGCGTAAACGTCCTGTTCATAGACCGCCTGCGGCGCCACTTCCAGCGGGTTGCGCACGAACGCGGCGAGAAAGGCCAGGCCCTTCAGCGGCTTCGCCGGCGGAACGATGCGCGGGGGAACGAGTCTTGCCACAGCCGGACTATAGACGAAGCGCGGCAAAGCGCCCGCGCCCGCCGGTACGCGGCTTCAGTTCCCCCGCAGCTCCGGCAGCAGGTAGGCGCGCCACAGCGACTGCTCGAAGGCGGCGCGGAAAAAGCCGAAATGGC